>JASEHB010000147.1 GCA_030018745.1 Desulfatibacillaceae bacterium
CCAGGTCAGGACAAGCTCATAGAGCAGGACACAAACAAGCCCTATTCCAACATGGAAGATGTTTCTATAATAATTTATGGGCTTTAAATGCAACAGCCTTTGGGACCCCAGGGGAGAATCCAGCTCAAGCTCCCGCATTTGGATCAATACTTTTTCATAAAGGTTTGAAAGCGTCAGCCTCAATTCCTTTAGCCGTCTTACATTGGAGGCCCCGGAAAGCTCCTCGGAAAATTTTTTCAAGGTCTCCATTATGTCAACAACAGCGTCTTCAAGAGCCTTCTGCCGTCCGGCAAGGCGCGCCCTGGCAGCAGCAGCGCGCTCGTAAAGGTCGCTGCAATACTCACTTATGGATTCTGTCCAGGTTTTGTCGTGCAGGCGTGGTTTCTGAATCTTGTAAACAAAGCTGTGAAGCGCACGAGCCATGGAGAAAAGGGCCTGTGCATCGTCAAGTTCGTTGTAATCTGCTGCTGTGTGCATATTATTCGTCCCCCGGCCTTGCGGCCCGGAAAATATATTCTTAAAAATTGCCCGGTATTGCCCCTGGAAGCAGCTCACAGGCCTGCAATGAGCTTTCTTGCCCAAACTTTTTAAGAATATTCCTCTTGGGGCAAACCTGCAAGTTTTTTTGGATATGTTTGCAGGTTGCTGAAATCAAAGCCTTTGTGAATGGCCAGCATTCGGCCTTTAGGTGGCAGGATTTTTTTGTGAGCCGGTGATGAGGAAAACGCCCGAAGTGGCGCGCAGATTGGGCAGAAAACGGATTGTGCGGCCGGTTAGTCCCTTGTTGCCCGATAAAAGAAAGGACTCGCGGAGTATTAAAAAGCCCGCCTCCTGGGAGAACAGGCGAAAATCCTTGATGGTCATTACCCTTATGTTGGGGGTGTTATGCCACTGGTAGGGCAGATGTTTTGTAACCGGCGCCCTGCCTGTTGCCAGAAGTTGCAGGCGCACAGCCCAGTAGCCGAAATTGGGCAGGCTGACAATGCCCCTTTTGCCTATGCGCAGCATTTCCCTTATCATGCCAGCCGGGTCATAGACCTGCTGGAGGGTCTGGCTTAAAATCACAAAATCAAATGCATTGTCCGGGTAGTCCAGAACCTCTTTGCTTATGTCCCCCTGCAAAACCGCAAGGCCTTCTTCAATACAGCGGGCCACCTTGGCTTCGGCTATCTCTATGCCTGTGCCGTCCACCTGCTTGTGCTGGGCCAGATGATGCAGAAGCCTGCCCTGGCCGCAGCCTAAATCAAGCACCTTTGCCCCTGGCTCAACCCAATTGGCTATGACTGCAAGATCCGGGCGAAGCGGCTTTTGAAGTGTGATCATGGCAACGCCTTTTCAAGAAAGCCTTTTATAAGCGGGGAAAGCCTGCTGTCGGGCAGAAGAAAGGCATCATGCCCCAGGGTGGAGTCTATTTCACAAAAACCTGCCTTAAGCCCGTTTTTTTTCATGGCAGCAACAATGGCCCGCGACTGGAAGGTGGGATAAAGCCAGTCGGAAGTGTAGCTCACCACAAGAAACCTTGCCTTTGAGCCGGAAAAGGCCTTTGCAGCGGAACCTTGTCCATGCTGCTTTTTAAGATCAAAGTAATCAGCAGCGCGGGTGATGTACAAAAAGGAGTTGGCGTCAAAGCGCTCCACAAACTTTTTGCCCTGGTGACGCAGATAGCTCTCCACCTGGAAGTCCGCCTCAAAGTTGAAGGAGAAATCGCTTTTGTCCTGGAGCTTTCGCCCGAATTTGAAGGACATGGACTTATCGGAAAGATAGGTGATGTGCCCTATCATGCGGGCAACAGCAAGGCCGAGATCCGGCTTTGGCCCCTGGTAGTAATCGCCACCGTTCCAGTTGGGGTCTGCCATTATGGCCTGACGGGCCACCTCGTTGAAGGCGATTGCCTGGGCCGAATGCCTCATGGTGGTTGCCAGCAGAATGGCTGATACCATGCTTTGCGGATAGCGCACACACCAATCCAGAACCTGCATCCCGCCCACAGAGCCGCCCACAACAGCAAGCAGCTTTTCTATTTTCAGGTGGTCAATCAAGGCCTTCTGTGCCTTTACCATGTCGCCTATGGTTACAAGGGGAAAGGACAGCCCATAGGGTTTGCCTGTTTCCGGGTTTGTTGAAGAAGGCCCGGTGCTGCCCATGCACCCGCCAAGAATATTGGAGCAGATGACAAAGTATTTTTCCGTATCAATGCCCTTGCCCGGCCCCACCATTGCATCCCACCAGCCGGGCCTGTTGCCGGGTGTGCCGTTGCTGGCCGCAACATGGGCGTCCCCTGTGAGGGCGTGGCACACAAGAACAGCGTTTGAGCCGTCTGCGTTCAATGTGCCAAAGGTTTCATAGGCTATGGTTATGGGGCCTAAAACCGCGCCGCTTTCAAGGCACATCTTTTGAGGCGGATGGGCAAATGTAAAGGTGTTGGCTTCCACTTCTGTCAAATCCTTGCTCAATGACCTATGGCAACAAGGGCCTGGTCAATGTCTGCGATTATGTCCTCAATATCTTCAATGCCAACAGAAAGCCTTATAAGATCAGGCAAAACGCCCAGCTCCAGCTTAAGCTCCTCTGCAAAGGCCACATACTGGGTTGAGGAAGGATGAATGACCAGGGTCTTGCAGTCTCCCAGGTTGGCCAGGTGGGTGATAAGTTTAAGGCTGTCAATAAAGGCAAAGCATTTCTCCTTATCAGCCAGGCCCAATGTGAGCAGGCCGCCAAAGCCCTTGCCGTCAAACTGCTTTTTTGCTGTGGCGTGGCTTGGGCTTTGCGCCAGGCCAGGATAGTTCACCCATCTGACACCCGGCCTTTGGGCAAGAAAGCTCGCCACAGCAAGGGCGTTTTCACTGTGCTTTCTCACGCGCAGGCCCAGGGTGTCCATGCCAAGAACCGTAAGGTATGAGTGAAAAGGGGCCTGGGTTGTGCCAAAGTTGATGTGGTGCTCGCGCCAAACCCTGTCAAGGAAGGCAAGGGGGCCTTTTCTTTCCACAAAGGGCGCAAAATCGGCAAAGCGGGAAGTTGACCAGTCAAAGCGGCCTGCATCCACAACCGCTCCGCCGGTGGCGCATCCGTGGCCGGAAAGGTACTTGGTGGTGGAGTGCAGCACCACATCAGCCCCCAGTTCCAGCGGGCGGCAAAGGCAGGGTGTTGCCAGGGTGTTGTCCACAATAAGCGGTATGCCTTCTTCATGGGCTATTTTTGCAAGGGCCTCGATGTCTGGCACATCCATTTTGGGGTTGCCTATGGTTTCAATGTACAAAAAGCGCGTCTTTTCATTTATTGCGGCCCTTACAGCGTCCAAATCAGTTGGCTCCACCATGCAACAGGCCAGGTTGTACTTTTTGAATATGTTGGCAAAAAGCACATAGCTGGACATGAAAAGGGAGTTGCCTGCCACAAATTCATCGCCCGCCCTTAAAAGGGCCATGCAGGAATTGGCAATGGCAGCCATGCCAGAAGCCATGACCACCGCGCCTTTTCCTCCCTCCAAAGCGCAGAGCTTTTCTTCAAGCAGCCTATTGGTGGGGTTTGAAAGGCGCATATAAATATGATCGCTTGATCGACCGGCAAAGGCATCATTCAAGCTTGACGCTGTGGGGTGATAATTTGCAGCGGTCTGGAAAATAGGCGGCAGGGTGGCCCCCTGCCATTTTTCCGGCGTAAGGGCGCTGTGAATGGCTTTAGTGTCAAATCCCTTAAAGCTTCTGTTTTCCATGGATAGCTCCTGCCTTTTTAAGGGGTGGGCGGCCTTTTAGTCTGCAAAAAGCCCTGTGCTCATGTACCTTTCGCCGGTGCTGGGCAGAATCGTTACAACAAGCCTGCCTGCCATTTCCTTGCGGGCAGCCATGTCAAATGCGGCAAAGGCCGCAGCGCCTGAAGAAATGCCGCAGAATATGCCCTGGGTGGAGGCAAGCATCCTGGCGGTTTCAAAGGCCTGCTTTTCAGTCACGGTGATAACCTCGTCAATAACCGATGTATCCAGAACACTTGGCACAAAGCCCGCTCCTATTCCCTGAATTGAGTGGGGGCCTTTTTTGCCGCCCGAAAGCACGGGGGATGCAGCAGGCTCGACAGCCACAATTTTAATTCCGGAGTCATGCTCCTTTAGCACCTGGCCCACGCCTGTTATTGTGCCGCCTGTTCCCACCCCGCACACAAAGGCCCCAATTTTTCCGCCCGTGTCCTCCAGTATCTCCATAGCTGTTGTCTGCCGGTGAATTTGCGGGTTTGCAGGGTTGTTGAACTGATCGGGCATAAAGGAGTTTTTTTCTGCTGCACAAATCCTTTTGGCCTCTTCCAGAGCGCCGGCCATGCCTTCTGCTGCCGGGGTGAGCACAATCTGCGCTCCAAGGTGCTTGAGTATCTTTCGCCTTTCAATGCTCATGGTTTCCGGCATGGTGAGGAGCAGGCGATAACCGTAGGCCGCGCAGATGGAAGCAAGGGCAATGCCCGTGTTTCCGCTTGTGGCCTCCACCACAAGGGTATCTGGCTCCACAAGGCCCCTTTGAATGGCGTCCTCCATCATTGCCAGGCCTATGCGGTCCTTAACCGAGCCAAGGGGGTTGAAAAACTCCAGCTTGGCTGCAACCGGCGCCCAGTTGTCTCCGTTTTTAGGCCGGATTCTCACCAGGGGTGTCTTGCCTATGGTGCTTGTTATCTGGGGCCAAATCCTCATGCCATGCTCCTTTGCAAGGGGGGTTGAGAGTTGGGAGGCCTGCGGGGAAAAAAGGCCACCTTCAGGCCTTCCATTACAACCCTTGTGTCCGGGTTCACGGAGTGGGTGAGCCAGACATTGCCGCCGATGACGCTGCGTGCGCCTATGCGGGTTTCGCCCCCCAAAATGGTTGCGCCCGAATAGATGATGACATCATCTTCTATGGTGGGATGGCGCTTTGTGCGCCGCAGCAAATCGCAGGCATGGGCAGGAACCGAAAGCGCGCCCAGCGTCACCCCCTGGTAGATGCGTACATTGTCGCCGATTTGGGTTGTCTCGCCGACCACAACGCCTGTGCCGTGATCTATGACAAAGCTTTTGCCGATGGTTGCCCCAGGGTGGATGTCAATGCCCGTAACGCTGTGGGCGTATTCCGTCATCACCCGCGGCAGCAGGGGAATATCCGCCAGGTAAAGCCGGTGGGCAATGCGATAGACAAATATGGCCATCAAGCCCGGATAGCAGAGGATGACTTCCTTGTGGCAGGTGGCGGCAGGGTCCCCATGAAAGGCTGCATCAACATCAGCAGCCATTTCCTCTTGCAGGGCCGGAATATCCTCTATAAGTGCAAGGGCTGTCCGCTCCGCCCTGGCCCGGCGCTCATGGCAGGAAAGCCCGGTGCAGGCCGGAAAATGGGCCAAGCCAAGCTCAATCTGTGCGGCAAGCTCGTCAAACAGGTTTTCAAGGGTTTGCAAAGCGCTTTTTTTGGGGTTTTGATTTTTGCCTGCCCTTCCATCTTCAAAATAACCGGGAAAGACAATTTCGCTCAAGCTGCAAATAATCTGCCTTGCCGACTCTGTTGAAGGCAGGGGGAATTGGGGCCGCCCAAGCACAGAAAGAGCGCTTTCTTGCGGGGTTTTTATCTGCTCAAGGATTTGTGAAAGCCTTTTGATTCGGGCTGTTGGCAGAGAAGAAATTTTCCTGCTTCCTGTGCGCTGCAAATGCCTTTTTGTTTTCATGGCCTGCCTCATGCTTTTTTGGGGAGAATAGGGGCAATTGTTTTGTATGCGTGCAAAAATACGGTCTGCTCAACAGGAACATCGACCGCAGGCGCCGCTGGGCGGCAATGTGAAATCAACCTGTTGCACGCAAAAAAACCTCCCTACAAAAGCCCGTGCGAATTGAGCATGGGGCGGGGATCAACAATGTGCCGGGCAAACCAAGGCCCGTGGTGCTTTTGGCCGAATGCAAGGGAAATAAGCTCGGAAATGTAGAGCACCGGAATTGGGTTTTTAATTGTGGCGCGGATTTCCAGGTTAAGGTGGCACATGGCGCAAGCTGTTACAATGCAGTCCGCCTTCACCTGATGGGCCTCATCCATCATGTTGTTCACAATTTTTGTAACAGCATCGGGCCGGGTCACGGAAAGAAAGGTCCCGCAGCAGGTTCTTGAGCCTGACCAGGAAATTGGGTTTGCTCCCAGATTTGACAGGACGCTTTCAAGTATCCCTGTAAATTTTCTTTCAGCATAAAGGGCCGGTGGCCGGTTTTGCATACACCCGTAGTAAGGCACAAAATTAAGCCCCTGGAGCTTTAGTTTTTTGTCTGCGGAAAGATTCCTTTTTAAAATGTCTTCCAGAATCTCGAAAAGGTGCACAATTTTGAGGTTAAAATCAAAGGGCCTGCACCAGGCCTTTTCGTACTGCTGCCTGGCAGCAGCATCATCCGCCAGCTTTTTTTGGGCCTCTTTCAGGCGCAGGTAGCAGTTGGGGCAGGCCACAAGCAGGGGCCTGCCGGTCGGGGCAAGGGAAAGGTTCCTTCCTGCAAGGCGGTCTGCCAGCCTCCTGTTTATGCTGTGCGCCGATGAGCTTCCGCAGCAGTTCC
>JASEHB010000148.1:0-2912 GCA_030018745.1 Desulfatibacillaceae bacterium
CAGCCAGTTCGCCATCTGCCACAAAACACACATAATTGCCCTTTTCGCCCTCCTCAAAAATCATCTCGCCAGCGCCTGCCTCAAGAAAATGCATGTGCTGGCCCAGGATTTTCAGCTCATCATCGGAAAGCTCGTCAAAAAGGGGAATTCCGGCCAGAGAGTCCAGAATCAGATCGAGCCTGGCGCCGTTGTCCGGTTTCATAGGTGCCTCCTGAAAAATGGGGTGCAGGTTAGCTTGTTCTTTTATTAAATCGCACAAGAGCCTTTGTGTCAATGCACCTTTACAGGCTTTCAAAAAAAGCTGGGCCGCTTTTTATAATCGCTGGGCAAGGGCCTTTGCCTTTTCCTGTTGACCTGATGGTGTTTTCGTGTAAACGCCTACAGAAAAAAACCGTCCTTTTGCTTTTCTTCCTATTTTGGCATTATAATTTAAAGTTATGAAAATTCTTGTGACAAACGATGACGGCATCCATCATCCGGGTATCTGCACCTTGCGGGAGGAGCTTGCCCAGGCCCACGATGTTACTGTGGTGGCCCCGGACAGGGAGCGCAGCGCCGTGGGGCACGGCATAACACTTCATGTGCCCTTGAGGGTTTTTTCGGTGGACCACGGCAAAACACAGGCCTTTGCAGTTACGGGCACACCTGCCGACTGCGTGAAGCTGGGGCTTTTGGAGCTTGTGGTCCCAAAGCCGGACCTGGTGGTTTCCGGCATAAACCCCGGACCCAATGTGGGGGTCAACCTCAATTATTCGGGAACCGTTTCCGCAGCCAGGGAAGCGGCAATTCTGGGCTACAGGGCTGTGGCCATTTCCGTTTCGGACCCGGATGCAACCGTTTTTCTTGCTGCGGCCCGCTTCATGAGTCAGCTCATTGGGCGCCTTGACAGCCTTGAAATTCCCAAAAACACCTTTTTGAATGTGAATGTCCCTGCAAGGCCTTCCAAAGAGATAAAAGGGGTCAAGGTCTGCCGCCAGGGGCTTGCCAGGCTGGAGGAGGCTTTTTACCGCCGCACGGACCCGCGCAACCTTGTTTATTACTGGCAGGGGAGCCAGACCCAGTTTTACGGCGAGAGCGAGGACGAGGATGGGGTGGCCCTGGCTGCAGGATACATCACCATTACCCCCGTGCGCTGCGATATGACCGAGTACAGCCTGCTGGACAGGATGAAGGGCTGGAACCTCTGACCCGGACAGGCCCTGCCCGGCAAAACAGGTTTGCCCTTGAAAACCGCACAAATTGAGGAAGGCCTGATGGAAAAAAAAACCTTTGTAAAAAACCTGGCCCCAGGCCAGGAGGTGGAAAGCCTTTTTGTGGCCGCGGAAAAGCAGATTGCCACCAAAAAGGATGGCTCTCCCTATCTTATCCTGTCGCTTTCAGACAGCACAGGCAGAATCCGGGCTGTTGCCTGGGATGAGGTTGAGCGCCTCAACACGGCATTTGCCTCCGGCGACTTTGTTGCAATCAAGGGCAGGACAGCCTCTTTCCGGGGGGAAGTTCAGCTTACTGTCACAGACATTGCCAGGGTGGACAAGGCCCAGGTTAACCTTGAGGACTTTCTGCCTGCCAGCGCAAAGGATTGCCAGATGCTGCTTGCCCGCCTGAATAAAATTGTTTCTTCCGTTAATAACCCTGATCTTGCAAGGCTTCTTAACGCCTTTTTTGCTGATGAGGATTTTGTTTTGCGCTTTTGCAAGGCCCCGGCTGCCAAGCACATGCATCACGCCTTTGTTGGGGGGCTTTTGGAGCACACCCTTTCCGTTGCCCGCCTTGCAGAGATGATAGCCTCCCACTACCAGGGGCTTGACAGGGATCTGCTTGTTGCCGGGGCCATTCTTCACGACATAGGAAAAATTGACGAGCTTACCCTTGAAGGCTCAATCGAATATTCGGTTGTGGGCAGGCTTTTAAGCCACATTGTCATAGGAATTGAGCAGATAGACGACAAGATCCGCAATCTTCCCGATTTTGACCCCCACACGGCCCTCATGCTCAAGCACATGGTTGTGAGCCACCACGGCTCACGGGAGTTCGGCAGCCCGGAGCCGCCAAAAACCCTTGAGGCTGTTGTGCTCAACATCATAGATGATCTGGATGCCAAGTTCACGGCGGTGCGCGGTTACATGGAAAATGACAATGCCCAGGGGGATTTCACGGCCTACCACCGCCTGCTTGAGCGGCATTTCTACAGGGGCGAGGCCCTGGAAAAAAACACTGACGAGTAATCGCACATGACAACTTCCAGCAGCAGAAAGGGCCTTTTTGTAACCCTTGAAGGGGGCGAAGGCTCCGGCAAAACAACCCAGGCGGGCTTTGCAGCAGCATTTCTGGAAAAGATGGGCTACAAGGCCCTTGTAACCCGTGAGCCGGGCGGAACCCAGCTTGGCGCGCAAATCCGGGCAATGGTTTTAAGCCCGGACAATGGCCATCTGGATGCCATTGCAGAGCTTTTCCTTTATGAGGCTGACCGTGCCCAGCACATTGCCCGGCTTATAGTTCCGGCCCTGGAAAAAGGCATGGCTGTTGTGTGCGACCGCTTTTATGATGCCACGGTGGTCTATCAGGGCAGGGCAAGGGGTTTGGGTGCAGAAAAGGTTGATGCCCTTCACAGGCAATGGTTTTCCTTTGTAAGGCCGGATATCACCCTGCTTTTTGACCTGCCCGCACAAGTCGGCCTGGAAAGGGCCATAAACCGCGTCCAGGGACATGATCCGGAGGGCCGCTTTGAGCAGGAGGCCCTGGTTTTTCATGAAAAAGTGCGGCAGGGCTATCTTGACCTGGCAAAGGATAATCCGGGCCGCTTTTGCATAATTGATGCAGCAAAAGACCAGGAAGCTGTGCGCCTTGATGTGGAAAAGGCCCTGGCCGGATTTTTAAATCAAAAACCCGGCCCAAAGCCCTTGGGTTAAAAT
>JASEHB010000148.1:2922-6526 GCA_030018745.1 Desulfatibacillaceae bacterium
TAAAATCAAAAAATGGGTCTTAAATGCCTTTTGGGAGCCGGAACAAGCTTTGTCCCTGCCGCATCTACCCGCAAAAAAACTCCGGAATTGGCTGCTAATGGTCATTTGGCATCCAAAAACCTGCTGTATTCATACATTTTGGCAAGGGAGCGCACAGCCCTTTCTGGTGTCTTGAAAAAAACCGCCTCGTATTTTCTGCCTTCAAAAGCCATCAGGGTCTTGTCGCTGTCATCTGTAACCAGCGGCACACCCAGTATGGGCTTGTTGTAGGTCTCCATAAGCTCCACAAGGTGCAGGGCGTACTGCTCCTCAATTCCGCATAAAATCTTGTGAATTTCCCTTAAGCCCGCCTCATCCGTGTTGGGGTCCGAGGCCACGGCGTTTTCAATCATCCGGGCCATTGCATGGCGGCGGCCCATTATGCCAAGGTTCAAAACCGCATCACAGCCGTCCCATTCCATGAGTATTCTGGCAGCCTCTCTGGGAATGTTGGGGTCGTTTTCCCCCACCAGATCAATGGGGTTGCTCCTGCTCCAGAAGGGCGGAAGCAGCTTGTCTATCTTGGCGAAAACCTCGTCAGACAAGGGCACAACCTCCAGGCCGTTTTCATTGCAAAGGTCTGCTGTTACAACTCCCCAGCCGCCACCCAAGGTCATTATGGCCACCCGGTTGCCGTGCGGCAGGGGCAGAGAGGAAAAGGCTGCGGAGAGATCCAGCATATCCATGGGCTGGTTCACCTGGACAATTCCTGCCTGGCAACAGGCTGCGTTGAAAACCTCAATGTCCGAAGCCATTGCGCCGGTGTGGCTCATGGCAGCCTTGCGGCCTGCCTCGGTGCGCCCGCCCTTTAACACCACAACAGGCTTTTTGGCCCCAACCCTTTTTGCGCTTTCAAAAAAGCGGCGGCCATCCTTAACGGATTCCAGATACAGCACCACCGTGCGCGTGAGATCGTCCACCTCAAAGCAGTCCATATAATCTTCTATGCTTATCATGGCCTCGTTGCCAGAGCCGCAAAAGGCGCGGATTCCTATGCCCTGGCGCATGGCAAAGGCCATGAGTTGAGCGCCCATGTTGCCCGACTGGGCCACCAGGGCCGTGGAGCCGGGCTTTGTGCGGATGTGGCTGCCCATGCAAAAAAGGTCTATATGCGGGTTTGTTATGCCCATTGTGTTGGGGCCTAAAATTAAAACCCCCTGCTTCTCGGCTTCTTGAGCAAGCTGCCTTTCCAGGGCTTTGCCGTCTGCTCCAACTTCCCCGAAGCCCGAAGTTATGAGCACCATGCTGCGGATTTTCTTTTTTGCCAGCTCGCCGATAAGCTCCATGACCCCGGCAGCAGGAATTGTCACCACCGCCAGGTCAACGCCATCTGGAAGATCGGAAACGGTCTTGTAAGCCTGGCGGCCTAAAATGGTTCCGCCCTTGGGGTTTACAAGGTAGATGTCGCCCTTAAAGCCGCCTCCAATGGCTGCCGTGCTCACCATGTGGCCCCATTTGCCAAAGCGGGCTGTTGCGCCCACAAAGGCAATGGATCTGGGGTGAAAAATGGCCCCCACCCGGCGAGGGGAAACCGGCTTGCGAAAAGCCTCTGCACTTGGCCTTTTGCCAAGCACAACAAGGGCGTCAACAGCAACAAGGCTGCCATTTGGTTGAGCAATCAGCGGGTTTATATCCACCTCGCTAACTTCCGGCGCTTCATTGGCAAGCCGGCAAAGGCCGGAAAGGGTGTTGAATATGGCATCCCGGTCAACAGCAGCCTCCCCGCGGAAAGGCCCCAACAGCGCCCTGCCGGAAAGCTCCTCCAGCATGGAGTCCACATCGCCCCTTGTAACAGGGGCCAGGCGGAAGGCCACATCTTTCAATGCCTCGGTCAGCACGCCGCCCATGCCAAACATCACAACCGGCCCAAATTGCCTGTCAAAAAAAAGGCCTGCCACAAATTCCCTGCGGCCTTTAACCTGGGGCTGCACCAAAAAGCCTTCCAAGGCGTCCCCGGCAGCATTCTGTATGGCCAGGGCTGCGGCCAGTACGCCCTTGCTGTCCCCTAATCCCGTATGCACAAGCCCGGCCTCGCTTTTGTGGGCAAGGCTTGAGCCAAGCCCCTTGACCACCACGGGAAATCCAAATTTCTCCGATGCCCTAACAGCCTCGTCCGGGCTGGCAGCCACCATTTCTTTGACCACGGGTACGCCAAACTCCGTTAAAATTGCCTTGGAAGAAGCTTCATCAAGGGTTGAAAGACCCTTTTGTCTTGCATTATCTAGAATGGTCTTAAAATTCATTGTGTTTTCCTTGTGGCAAAAAGAGATAAAATCGTTTGCCAATCAAACAAAACCCTCTGAAAATAATGGCAAACGCTTTTTACTTCCAAAACTGTCAAATATCTTATTGCCACAGTCGTGGAGTGCGGACAAGATAAAAAGAAGGCTTATTGCAGGCAGGGATACCTTGCTGCCAAAAACAGGCTGTTTTGGCTCTGCAAAAATGTTGGGACAGCTTTTGGCAGGAGCAAGCCCCTCAAGGTTTCCAGGCAGAAAAATTCTTGAGCAGTTTAAGGCCCGGCTCTCCGCTTTTTTCCGGGTGGAACTGGGTTACCACAAGGTTATCCACAGCAAGGGCAGAGGCAAAGTCCTTGCCGTACCGTGTGACGGCAAGTATGTCATCCGGGTTTTTTGGGGCTGGATAATAGGAGTGGACAAAATAAAACTGATGTTCGGGCCTTATGCCCTCCAGCACAGGATGGCTTTTTTGAATGGCGATGTTGTTCCAGCCCATGTGGGGAACTTTGAGTTTTTGGCCGTTTTCGGTCAAGTTGCTTTCAAAGGCCCTGGTGCAGCCCTTTATGAGACCCAGGCAGGAGACATCATCCTCCTGGCTGGCCTCCAAAACTATCTGCGCGCCAAGGCATATGCCCAAAATGGGCTTGCCGGCCTCAAAAGCCTGCCTTATGGCAACGGCAAGGCCAAGCTGTCTCAAGCTTTCCATGGCGCTGCCTGCCGCACCAACACCGGGAAAAATTATGCGGTCGGCATTGTCAATATCGTCAAGGCTCCTTGTGACCTGGCAGTCAATTCCCAGATGCCTAACAGCCCGCTCAACACTTGTAAGGTTGCCTGCATCGTAATCAATTATCGCTATCATTGTCATCCTGTTGCTGATTTGGTGAAAAGCTTTCTGCAAATCGCTCCACCGCCCTTTTCAAGGCCGTATCAGGGTGTACCCCAAGGCGATGGGACATGCAGCAGACCGCAAAAAGCATGTCCCCCAAGCGCTCTTCCACCAAGCCCTGCTGGCTACCGTTTTGGGCTGCCTCCAAAAAGGCCTCCACAGACGGCTCAAGGGCCTCCCTTGGCCCCTTGCCCGGACAGGCATCAACCCCCACGCGGGATACCCGCTCGCAGACCCGATAGGCCAGAAGCAGAGAGGGCAGGCTTCTTGGCACAGATGCCAGAACGGTGTTTATGTTTTGGGAGCCATTTTTAAATTTGTGCCAGCGGCTTCTAACATCTGCCGCATCCTTAACTGTCACATCACCAAAAACATGGGGGTGGCGTGCAGTCATCTTTTCCGTGTTTTTATCCGCAACTTCAAAAATGGAAAAAAG
>JASEHB010000149.1 GCA_030018745.1 Desulfatibacillaceae bacterium
CAGTTTTGCCAAGGCCCTTTCCCTTCGTTTTGGGCCTTGTTTTTTTGGGAAGCTGCCCATATTGTGTTAAAAATAGATACCCTACAGGCAAAGTCAATCCAACTTCTTGTTGCAAATGAGTTTTTGGCGTCAAAAAGCCGGTCCTTTGCCGGAAAACAATGGGGGCAGGCCCCTTTTTTGCGGGGAGAAAAATGGAATTTTTTGCAGGGATAGATGCAGGCTCCACAAGCACCGAGATGGTTCTGATGGATAGCCATGCAAATATAGTGGCCTTTTCAAAAGCTCCCACAGCGGGAAACATTCTTGACGCCGCAGCCAGCGTTCTTGGGCAGGTTCTTGCAAGCGCCGGAATAGGCAGGGACAGGATTTGCCGGATTGTGGCCACAGGATACGGCAGAAAGACAGTGCCTTTTGCAGATTGTGCCGTAACGGAAATAACCTGCTATGCACTTGGGGCTTTTCACCTGGACCCTGCCGTGCGCTCGGTCATAGATATCGGCGGCCAGGACTCCAAGTTCATTGCCCTGGGTCCTGACGGGCGGGTGAAAAACTTTGTGATGAACGACAAGTGCGCGGCTGGCACAGGAAGATTTCTGGAAATGATTGCAAGAACCTTTGCCGTGTCTCTTGATGAGCTTGGCCCTTTGGCCCTGACCCACAAGAATAAGGTGAAGATAAGCAACATCTGCGCTGTATTTGCAGAATCGGAAATGATCTCCCTTTTTTCACAGGGAGTGCTCCGTGAGGACATAATAAATGCCGCGCATCAGGCCATTGGCGAGCGTATTGGAAGCATGATGGGCCGGGTGGGCCTGGAGGAAAAGGTTTTCTTCTGCGGGGGCGTGGCAAAAAATCCGGGCATGGTGCAAAAGCTGGAGCAGGTTCTTGGCGTTGGCCTTGCCCTGCCTGAAGATGTGGAAACCGTGGGAGCCATTGGGGCCGCCCTCCATGCCATTAAAACCGCCCGGCAGGAAGTTGGGGGGCATAATCAGGGTTGAGAAAAAGCAATTCAAGGCCCCTGGGTGGCATTTTGGGAAAGTTGCTCCAGGCGCATTATTGCTGATTCCGCAGCCTCGCGTACGGGTGTGGACGGGTCATCCTGGGCGGATAACAGGGCCTGGATAACCCGCTGGAGCAAAACCCTGCCGGGAATCTGGTCAGGCCCCTGATCAGAAGTCTGTTCCAGACTCTTGTCAGGAGTCAGGCCCGGCTCGTTTTCAGGAGCTAAAGCCTCCTGCTGGGCAAGCAACAGTCCGAAGTTGGGCAGGCTTTTCACAGCAGCTTCCCGCACAGCAGGAAAATGGTCATCAAGAAGCCCGACAAGGGCGCCAACTGCTTCCTGCGGGTTGGCCCCAATCTCTCCAAGGGCGCTTGCGGCCTTTTCCCGCACGCCTTCATCCGGGTCATTTATCAGTGCAAGCAGCTTTTCAAAAGCAGGGGCGGCATTCTTGCCAATGGCTCCCAGGGCCAGGGCCGCAGCCTGCCTGATATCGGCATCCGCCTCATCAAGCAGAGGAACAAGCTCATTAACCGCTTCTGCTGCCAGCGGGCCATAGCTTGCCAGCTTTTGCGCTGCTGTTGTTCTTATGAATTCATCATCTGTTGCAATGGCGGCAATCAGCACGGGCAATTCAGGCTCAAGGCAAAGGGCAAGAGGTTTTGGCAGGGCCTTTTCCAGGGTTGTTTTAACAAAGGGCCATTGCTTTGTGCTTTGGGGCAGGTCCCTGTTTTTGGGGTCCACAATAAGAACGGCTTTTACAAAGCTGTCTGCCTGAACATGAAGGCTGAAATGGGAGGAGAATAACCCGCCCCGCCTGCGGGGCTTTGGCAGGACAAAGCCCCCATTCTGGTCCGTAATGGCACTAACCGTTACGGTGAATTGCCCGGGGCTGTCAGGAAATGGGTTGTCATGACACCACCAGGTAGCCGTTACAATGGCCTGGGTTATGGGCTGTCCGGTCCGGCAGTCCGCAACTCTTCCGGCATGGGGGCCGGCAAAGGGCAGGGGGAAGATGAGCCTGCCCACAAAGGTTTGCGAAAGCATAAAAGCGCCCAGAATTATCACCAGGGCTGCAATTAGACCTATTTTGACAATTTTGGACATGGAGTCCTTTAAGGGAAAAATTTCTGCTTGTTGCCGTATAAAATAACATATTTATTTTACACATTATAGCCAGCGCAGTCAATAAGCCTTTTAAATCCGGCAACTTTGCCCCGGGAAGGCTTTTTGCTTGTTTAAAAGGATGAATTGGGTGTGAACAATCACGAACACTCATTTTAAGGACAAAAAATATCGCCTTAATTAAAACACACAGATACAAAGCTATGTTTAGCTGGAAATTTTGAAAATGTGTGCCCTGAAAAATGGTTTGACAGACCAAAGGCAGTTGGATATTTATATGTTGGCTGACCAACTTAAGCGGAAAGGAAAGCCATGGGCAGGAAAAATATATCTGAAAAACGCCGCGAGGAAGTGGTGTGGGCTCTTTTTGACTGCCTTGCCAGGCAAGGCCACGAAAAAGTAACCGTAAAGGCTATCGCGGCCCGGGCCGGTTTGGCCCACGGGGCCATACATTATTTTTTCAAGAGTAAAGATGAAATTGTCTCAGCGCTTGTAGAGGCCATTGCAGAGAAATACGGGAGCCTCATGGATGAGTTCCTGGAATCCATTCCCCCGGGACCGGACGCAGTTGAAATTGTTTTGGATTTTTTGGTTGATGAGTTCGTCTTCGAGGGCAGCTTGAATCGGGTCTTTTACAATTTAGTCCAGATGGGGTTCGAACGCGAAAGCGTATTGAAGCCTTTGCAGGTCATGATCAGGGAATACAGGGAAAGACTGGCCCGGGTCCTCTCCATGCACCGCACTAACAAGTTTGACCAGTCTCAAGCCTCGGTACTGGTGGCCGTAATTGAGGGATTTGCATTGCAATGGATAATCGAACCCGAGGCTCTTGATCGGAACGAGGTTCGGCAACAGGTTTCCCAAGTGATGTCCGCCTGTCTCCGGGAACCTGAAGAAAAAAACACAAAGACGGAACAAAGCGGAAGCGAAAACGATTCCGCTTCAGGACTCACACCATCGGGAGGACCACCATGAAAGGATTAAAAAAGGACTTGAGGCCAAAACAGCATAAACAACGAATACTGTCTGAATTCGGCAAGCATATATCCAAAGGCCAGATCAAATTTTTGAAGGCCGGGCATCTTGACTTCTTCGAAACCAAACGCCGTGGGGCTTTTTTCGAAGATGTTTCCACGGGGAAGCGCTACCTGGATGGATTTTCCTCTGCCGGTTGTTTCAATGTGGGGCGCGGCAACCCGGAAATCATCAAGGAACTCTGCGCAGCTGCAATCCAATCCGATATGGGAAGCGCGGGCCTTTTGTCAAAGCAAAAGGTGCAGTTTGCCCAAAAGCTTGTCGGCGTATGCCCCGGCGACCTCAAAAGGGTGGTCTTTGCAGGCTCCGGAGCCGATGCCGTGGAAGGTGCCCTCAAGCTGGCTATAGGCGCCAGCGGACGAGAAAAGGTCATATCCATGCTCAAGGCCTACCACGGTCACTCCGGGTTCAGCCTGTCCGCCAACGGTAAAGACTATTACAAAGAACTCTTCGAGCCCCTCATGCCCTCGTTCGATTTTGTGCCGTTCGGGGATTTGGAAGCTTTCAGGAAGGCTGCGGATAAAAACACGGCCGCCGTTATCCTGGAACCCATCCAGGGTGAAGGTGGCATTCATGTGGCCAGTGACGAGTATCTTTGGGGGCTCCGAAAAATATGTGACGATTTGGGGATCATCCTCATCTTTGACGAAATACAGACCGGTTTCGGTCGCACGGGAAAACTCTGGGCATGCGAGCACTCGGGCGTGATCCCGGACATTATGGTCCTGGCCAAATCCATTGGAGGCGGGGTTTATCCCAATGGGGCGGTCGTGTATCGGGACATCCCGGTTTTGCAGAACTTTGTGGAAAAACACCCCAGGTTCCACTTTTCCTTTGGTGGCGGCACGGACATAGGTTGCCGGGTTTCATCAAAGGTTCTGGACTATATCGTGGAAAACCGGCTTTGGGAAAACGCGGAAAAGATGGGCGGAATAATCAGAGAGGGGCTTTTAAAGCTGCAAAAAGAAAATCCGGCAATCATACTCGAAGTCCGTGGCCGGGGCATGATGCTGGGCTTGGAATACAAGCATGATTTCATGGGCATGCTCATGGCGGAATGCTTGAGCCGAAAAGGCATGTTTGCCGCCTACTCCGGAAACGCCCCCCAGGTGATGCGCTTCCAGATCCCCCTCACCATTACCGAGGGGGAAGCAAAGGAAGTGCTTGATGTTGTGCAGGCTGCCCTGAAATTAATGAAGCTCTATTTTATTCTGCTCATACCCCTTTCCCGGCTGCCTCTTTCCCGGCGACTTGTAAATGACCCGAAAGTTCTGATTTTCGCCAACAATTTATTGAGAAGGTTCGGTTTATAGCCGACGCAAATGATTGGAGGTGCTTCGTGGCAAAGGGGAATTCAGCGAATAGCGACTGGATGCAGGCAGCAAAAAAGGTTTTTTCCGAGGCTATGGTTGCCGAGCTGGCGGCAAAGGGCCAAGACTTTCTGGAATCGCGGTCAGAAGGTGTGTGGTTATATGATGAGAAAGGAAACGCCTCGATAGACGCATACACGGCTGCCGGTACCCATAACCTGGGGCGAACCCGTTCGGAGCTTTCCCAGGCCCTTCTGGAAGCGGCGCAAAAAACGGATCAAGGGAACTTCATCCTGCTTTCGGAAGAGAAAGTGCGGCTTGCCCGCCGCCTGGCCTCCTTTCTGCCCCATGACCTCTCATGCATGTTGTTCACAGTCGTGCGGGGCGAAGCCATGGATGCGGCATGCAAGCTAGCTCGCGGACACACGGAAAGACCCCACTTGGTCACCGTTGATGGGGGGTGGTACGGGCAGACCGGATTTGCCATGAGCCTTTCGGAACGCGAGGACAAATCCAAGTATGGTTCTCTGATTCCTGGCGTCACCACTGTTCCTTTCGGGGATGTGGTTGAGATGAAAAAAGCGGTTTCCAAACGGACGGCCGCCGTGATTCTGGAGCCTGTTCAGGCCGAAAATGGATGCCGCGCAGCTTCCAAAGAATATTTGCGGCAATTGCGACAGATCTGTGACCGGAATGGAACGCTTCTTATTTTGGACGAGACCCAGACCGGGTTCGGACGCACCGGGGAGCGGTTCGCCTGTGAAGGCCTTGGTGTTTATCCGGACATTCTGATCCTGGGCGAGGCCCTTGCCGGAGGTATGTTCCCCATGTGCGGACTGGCATTCCCTCCCCGGGTCAAGGCCTTTTTTGACAAGCATCCCCTTATTCACTTATGCACCTTCGGGGGGCATGATGTGGGGTGTCTTGTGGCGGAAAAATCACTGGAATTGTACGAGATCCTTAAGCCATGGGAAAACGCCAAAAGGCAAGGGAGACATATTCTGGGTGAACTCCAGGCGTTGGCTGTGGAACATTCCAAAATCGTAAGGTCCGTTTCCGGGGTCGGCCTTCTGATATCCATTCAGATGGATTCTGTGGAAAGGGCGCTGGGGTTTTGCAATGCCGCAAGAAAAGCAGGCCTTTTATGCATGCCCGGCGAAGTAATGAAGGCCAGTGTTGTGCTGCGTCCGTCGCTTACCATTTCGGACGATGATTCGGAGACGCTTTTAAAAGCGGTTCGCGACTCCCTTCAGACATTGTAACCTTCGCTGGTTTTCAAAAACCACAATATATTGTATAAAAAGAGAAAGGCCACATTAAGGGCGGCTGTCAACGAAACAGCCCCTGACAGCTTGAAAAGCGATTTGCGGCTCAAGAAGGAAGATGCCCCGTCCTGGTGCCCGGTCTCGGCGGGACCGACGGCAATCAGCGGCAACCGCCTTTTGCACCTCAAGGAACAAGCACGCTGAACCAAAACAAAAAAAGGAGGCTGTCCGTGAAAAAATTTCTGCTCATCCTTCCCCTGTTGGGAATCCTGTCCTTTGGCTGCTCCGGCAAAAAGCCCGGAAACATAGGGCTTCAAAACGGAAACCTTGCCCCTTGCCCGTCCAGCCCCAATTGCGTTTCATCCCAAGAAGGCCAAAAGCCCTTTGCTTTTTCAGGTTCAGCAGAGCAGGCCATGACCAGGCTTGGAAAGGTTATTGAGGCAATGCCCGGCGCAAGGGTTGAAACTTTGGATGCAGATTACCTGCACGCCACATTCAAATCGCGCGTTTTTGGCTTTGTGGATGATGTAGAGTTTCATGCGGACAGGGAAAAGGGCCTTATTCACTTTCGCTCTGCTTCCCGCCTTGGATATTGGGATTTTGGAGCAAACAAAAGGCGCATAAAAAAAATACAGAAGCTTTTCGAGGGGTCATAAACAGGGCAGGGCAGGTGTTTTTTTGTGGCACTCCTTTTTGTTGCCGGATGATATGGAAATGTTCCAAAAAGCTATAATATCTGCTTTAGAAACTGCACCAG
>JASEHB010000150.1 GCA_030018745.1 Desulfatibacillaceae bacterium
GCCATTTCGTACATGAACATCCTCCCTTGTGAGTTGTGCGGCCCCAAAAGGGCTTTTCCGGCGCCGGGGGTTTGCCGGCGCGGCCCGGAAGGCCTTTTTGTCGCCTTAAATCGGTTTGTTGTTAAACTGGTTCATTCCTGCTGTCGGCCCTTGAAGTATAATGGTTTCCAGGGCTGACCCAGCAGCGGGAATCACCTTGTCCAGAATCTGCCTTTCCTGAAGATCGAAACGGCCAAGAACAAAATTTGTGACGGCTTTTTGTTCCGGTCTCCCAATGCCTATCCGAAGCCGGACAAAATCGCCGCCTCCAATAGAGCCAATTATTGATTTGACCCCTTTATGCCCGCCATCGCCTCCTTTCTCTTTTATCTTTATCTGCCCGAAAACAAGGTCCAAATCGTCGTGGACCACAATAAGCCCGTTTGCTTCAATGCCAAAATACTGCATTATCCCTGCCACAGCCCTGCCGCTCAAATTCATGTAGGTGGTCGGCTTGGCTATGGTAATCTTTTTGCCTGCCAGAAAACCCTGGCCGAATATTGAGTCAAACCTCTGCCGCGAAAGCGGTATCTCAAGGCGGCCAGCTAGTTCGTCTGCTACCAGAAACCCCATATTGTGGCGGGTGTCGGCATATTCCGGCCCCGGATTTCCAAGGCCTGCCACCAGAAAATGCTTACAAGAACCCGCCATAGCGATTTTAAAAGGCCCCATCGCCTGAAAAAAGGCAGTGCACCAAAGGGGTGTTAGGACTCCTCATCTCCGGAAGCAGCCTCGCCTTCACCCTCTTCGCCTTCTTCTGGCGCAACCTTTTCCTTTTCAGGCCCGGACACGGCAACAACTGTAAAGTTGATGCTTGTGTCGGGTATTTCCACGCCATCGGGCAGAGCAAGGTCCAAAAGATGGATGGAATCGCCGATATTCAGGCCTGAAACATCCACAGTAACAGCCGAGGGCACATTGCCCGGCAGACACTTGACCGCCAGCTCCCTGCGCACCAGGTTAAGAACGCCGCCATCCTGCACGCCAATAGGTGTGCCAACGGTTTCCACGGCAATTTCCACAACGATTTCACGGGTCATGTCAACCTCGTAGAAATCTGCGTGGAGCAGCGCGCTTGTGATGGTGTTCTGCTGGAGTTCCTTTATCATCACCTTGCGGCTTTTTTCGCCGTTGTTTTCAATGGCAAGGTTGATGATAATCTGGCGGCCCGCGGCCTTCTTGAGAAGGTCGGCAAGCTCCTTCCGATCCACGGAGATTGACAGGGCAGCCTCCATTGCAGGGCCATACACAACCGCTGGGACTCTATTTTCCCGGCGCATTGCCCGGCAGGGGTTGTTGCCTTTTCTCTCCCGTTTTGCTGCTTTCAAGTCCAGTGTTTCCAAGAAAAAAATCCTCCTTGACCAAAATCAAACGAAAAGGGAGCTGACCGAATCGCCCCGATGTGAGCGGATGATGGCTTCGCCCACCAGCGGGGCTATTGACAACACCCTTATTTTGCCGCAATTTTTTGCGTTTTCCCGAAGCGGGATTGTATCTGTGACAACAAGGGTTTCAAGCATGGATGCGCTTATGCGCTCAATGGCCGGGCCGCTTAACACGGCATGGGAGACATAGGCGTGCACCTGCTTTGCCCCGTGGCCCACAAGAGCCTCCGCGGCCTGGGTGAGTGTGCCTGCGGTGTCGGCCATATCGTCTAAAATGATGACCGTCTTGCCATCCACATCGCCTATGACATTCATGGCCTCAACCTGGTTGGGCGCAGGCCGCCTTTTGTCCACAATGGCCAGGCCTGCATGCAGCCGCTTGGCAAAGGCCCTTGCCCGCTCCACGCCGCCTGCATCCGGGCTGACGATGATAAGATCGTGGCCCACAAACTTGTCCCGGATGTCCTGCAAAAGCGTTGGGGCGGCAAACAGGTTGTCAACAGGTATGTTGAAAAAACCCTGAATTTGGCCTGCATGGAGATCCATGGTGATTATGCGGTTGGCCCCGGCCTTTTCCAGAATGTCTGCCACCAGCTTGGCGCTTATGGGCACCCTGGGGGTCACCTTTTTATCCTGCCGGGCGTAGCCGTAATAAGGGATGACTGCGGTGATGCGCTTGACCGAGGCCCGTTTAAGCCCGTCAATGACCAGAAGCAGTTCCATGACGGATTCATTTACCGGCGGGCAGGTGCTTTGAACAACAAAAACATCCTTGGCGCGGACATTCTCCTTAATCTCTATCTGCACTTCGCCATCGGAAAACCTTTTGGCCATTGCATCGCCCAAAGGCCTCTTGAGATAGCGGCAGATGTCCTTGGCCAGTTGGGGATGGGCGCTGCCGGTGAAGATTACCAGTTCGTTGTTCATGGCTTTGAAATCCGTCTTTTTAATTTTTTTTGCCTTTTGGCTGGGGCGGGAGGATTCGAACCTCCGGATGCAGGAACCAAAATCCTGTGTCTTACCGCTTGACGACGCCCCAGTGCTTGGTACCCTGCCAGGCCCGTGTGCGGCGGACTTTCAACCCCTGCGCAGGTATCGCTTTTTTTATGCGCAGGCAACAAAAAAATGCCGCAAAAACATCAGGTTTTTTTGCCCTGCACAAAAATGTGCGTTGCCCATGCAAGCCATTGGGGGCAAAGCCTTACAATGCGCTCTGCCGCCTTAACGGCCTGACCTGGGCTTGCAAAAAGCCCGAAAACGGCGCTGCCGCTGCCCGTCATGCAGGCCGCCCTGGCGCCAGCCTGCTCCAAAAGGAGCCTGGCTCTTGTAATCTGCGGAAAATCCGCTGCTGCAACTGCTTCCAGGTCATTGGCCACCAAGTCCTCAAGGGGGGCCGGCCTGTTCTTCAAAGTGGGCAGGTTATGAATTTTTCCGCAGGTTGTCAATGTCAAAGTCAATTTTTTATACACCTGGGCGGTTGGAACGCTAACCCCGGGAAAAACAACCACCACAGGTTCGGGCCTGACCCAGCAGATTGGGGTTATGCGCTCGCCTATGCCGCTTGCCAGGGCGGGCACGCCGTAAACAAAAAAAGGGACATCCGCCCCAAGGCTGGCAGCCATCTGCGCAAGTTTTTCTGTTGAAAATGGATTTTTGAATATGGAGTTGCAGGCCTTTAACACGGCTGCGGCATTGGAGCTGCCGCCGCCAAGGCCCGCGCCGGGCGGAATCTGCTTTTCAATGGAAATTGAAAGGCTGTGCTTCTGGCCAAGGGCCTCAAAAAAGATTTCCGCAGCTCTTGCAGCAAGGTTGGATGAATCTTCGGGAACGCCCGGATAGGGGCAGGATACCTTTATAAAAGGCCCGGAGGGCGGATTTTCAATGGGAGTGACAGCGACCTTGTCGCAAAAGGCCAGCGGAACCATGAGGCTGTTAATCTCATGATAACCGCTGGCCAGTTTGCCCACAACGCACAGAAACAGGTTTATCTTGGCAGGCGACTTTAGCATCACGCCATTTCGGGCCGCCCGCGCCAAGGCTTATTTCTCCAGCTTGATTACAATAAAAGAGGCCCGGCGCTGGACAAAGAGACTCAAGATATCGCCCTGCCCGGCCGCTTCCACCATCTTTTCCACATCAGCAACGCTTGCAACTGTCTTGCGGTTTATCTCCCGGATAACATCTCCAGGCAGCAAGCCCGCATCATCTGCCTTGCTGTTTGGCTCCACGCCGGTTACCACCACACCCTTTTCATCTGCAACCCCAAGGCGGGCGGCTGTCTCGGAATCAAGCGGGGCAAGGGTCCATCCAAGCCTGGAAAATTCCTTTGCAGGGGCAGCGGGCTGGGCCTGCTCATCGTCATCCCTGCGGGCGATGGTAACATTGAGCCTTGTCCGCTTGCCGTCCCTTATGACCACAATGGGCGTTTTCTTGTCCACGGGAATATCGGCCACAATGCGGGTAAGCTCGCGGCTGTCCTCAATTCTCTTGCCGTCCACCTCAACAATCACATCCCCGGCCTTTATTCCGGCCTTGTCCGCCGGGTCGCCTTCAAAAACCCTGGCCACAAAAGCGCCCTTGGCTGATGGCAGGCCGTAATACTCCTTTATGTCATCGGTAACATCTTGAATTTGAACGCCAAGCCAGCCACGGGTAACAGAGCCGCTTGCCTTTAGCTGGTTGATGATGCCCCGCGCCAGATCTGCGGGTATGGCAAAGCCAATGCCCTGGGCATGGGCGATTATTGCCGTGTTTATGCCCACCACCTCGCCCTTCATGTTGAGAAGCGGCCCGCCGGAGTTGCCCGGATTGATGGACGCATCCGTCTGGATAAAGTCATCGTAAGGCCCGGCGCCTATTGAGCGGCCCTTGGCGCTCACAATACCCGCCGTGACCGTGTGGTCAAAGCCAAAGGGGCTGCCGATAGCCACAACCCACTGGCCCACCTCCAGGGCTGTGGAATCCCCCAGGGGAAGCACGGGCAGGCGCTCTGCATTGGGCAGTTCAATCTTTAAAAGGGCCAGATCCGTTTTCTGGTCCGCGCCTTCCATTTTGGCCGTGAACTCCCGGCCATCGGATAAGCGCACCAGAATCTGGTCTGCATTTCTCACCACATGGTGATTGGTCACAATGTAGCCGTCATCGCTGATGATGAATCCGGAGCCTAAAGAGCGGGGCCTTGAATCGCGGGGGGAAGGCTCGCCGCCGAAAAAGCGGTCAAAAAACTCCTGAAAAGGGTCCTGCCTGCCGGGAAATCTCTCCTGAAACCTTTCCGGAAAAGGGCCGCGGCGGGAAACTGCCTCCCTTTTTGTGGCAATGTTCACAACAGCCGGTCCGGCCTCCTTGACAAGCTGGGTAAAGCTTGCCGGTGCGCCGTTTTCCATGCGCGCCCACGCAGCCCCGTTGGCCCCTGCAAGGGTCAGGGCCAGCACAAGCGCGGCAACAAGGGTGATAATCGGTTTTCTTTGCATAGGGTCTCCTTGGTTTTTGTTCGGGCCTTGCCAATGCGGCAAAAGGCAGGCTGCCTGTCTCTCAAACAAGGCCCTGCCCTGCTATGCCCGGCGTTTTTAGCCCCCCTGCGTCATCTTTTGCCAATGCATCTTGCGCCCCAAACCCGTCTGCCCCATATGCAGCCCGCTCAATCCCCGTTCAGTCGCACACAATCCTTTGAGACTGCCCTTTAAAACCTGCTTTATGCCTTAACCTTATATTATTTGGCCGATTACCTGTTTTGACAAGGTGCCGCCCAAAAAAAACTCTCTTACCTTGCCAACGGGGTTTTCAATGGCATGGCTTAAGGGTAGCAAATGCGCATAAAGCGCGGGTAGTAAAGGCTTTCATCGCTTACAAGCGATTGGAAATCTGTTGTGTTGGTGCAGTAGGTTACGGCTGTGCAGGGGCCGTCCAGCAGAGGGTGCGCCCGGACGCCGTAAACCAGCAGCCCGCTGTTTTCCGGCAGGGACGGGGCATAGACCGGCACCGCCTCGGACCAGGGGCCTGTGAATCTTTTTGCCGTGCGCATGGCTATGGGGGAGCGGCCAAAGCCTATTGTCTGGAGAATTATCCACTGCTCAACGGATTCATCATAAAAAAGGGCAAACTCGTTCTGGCCGTTTTCAAAAAGCGGCTTGGGCGGTTTTTTGAGATCCTGCTGGGCTGTCCATGACAGATCATCCCGCCACGCTGGGGCGGACAAATCCCCGGCAGCCGCATCTGCGGCCTTCCAGCGGACAAGGTGCGCCTCTCTTTGTGCATCCTGGCTTATGCCAAAGGCATAAACAAAGTTATCCCTCTTGAACACGGGGCCGCTGCCCACAAGAACGCCAAAATCGTTCTGCGGGGCTTCAAGGCGGCGGATGCGCCAGTTGGGAGGCGGGTCGGACGGGTTTTGAACAAGCAGGGCAGACCATCCGTCAACCTCAAA
This sequence comes from Desulfatibacillaceae bacterium, assembly GCA_030018745.1. Classification (GTDB taxonomy): domain Bacteria; phylum Desulfobacterota; class Desulfobacteria; order Desulfobacterales; family Desulfatibacillaceae; genus JAGVAW01. The sequence continues at coordinate 5,848 of JASEHB010000150.1, forward strand.
GCCAAGGGGGTTTTCATCCTGCTTTATGCGCATGAGAAACAGCAGAACCTGCCCGTCAAGAAAAACCGCCCCCCCCGGCCAGAGCCACAAATTGTGGCCATTGCCGCCAGATTCTTCAAAAAAAGCTGCCGGAAGCCCGTCATTTTTGCCCCAGTAAAAGCTCATGGACGCGGTTTCGGGCCAGCGGCCAGCCTGCACGCCCACGCTGTTGCGGACAAGCATGGAGTCTGCCCGAATGCAGGAGGAATCCGGGCACACAAAGCTGTCGCCAAAAAACCATAGCACCTTTCCATCGGGCAGGGCCACGGACGAGGCTCCGTCCCCCCCGCGCCAGGAGGCATCCCTCAAAAACATTTCCGAAGCCGCAGGCCAGGGCGCAGTTAGGGAAGGCAGGGCAACGCCCCCTGCCCTGCAACCTGCCAGCGCAAGGGCAAAAAGAAAAACCGCAGCAATTTTAAAAAAGAGCCTGTTTTTGTGCATTGTCCCTCAAATTCCTGTTTTTGTTGGGGCCAAAACCAAATTTTGTTTCAATAAGGATAATTACTCATTATTATTCTGGATTCAAAGCTTTCGCGGGAATGACGGCATAGGGCGTTTTCCCCATCAACCACAAACACCCAGGGCGGTTCCAGAA
>JASEHB010000151.1 GCA_030018745.1 Desulfatibacillaceae bacterium
GGCGCCCTGGTATGGGTTTACCGCTTCTGGAACTGGCCGCACATCTGGATCATCCTTATAAATTACTGCCTGCCTTACTTTTTGTGCACATGGGGGCATTACAATATTTCCAGAAAAGGCAGGATTCGCATCTTCTGGATTTTGACGGCTGTAAACCTTGTGCTTTGGGTTGTGTTTGTCAATGTGCTTGGCTGGATATGAAAAAAGCCCTTTTGTAAAAGCATGGCCACAGGCAAATAAGTTTTTTCTGATGTTATTCAGGGTGGCATATGCCTTATTGCAGACAAAGAACATCCAAGGGCCTTTTATTTTTGGCTGTTTCCAGATAAATCCTGTCCGGATTCCCTTGACCTTGCAGTTGACCTGACTGCCCGGCGGCGTATATACAGCATAAAGGGGCCGGACAGGAGGGGTATCTTGATTTGCTATCATTTTCAGTTTGAAACCGGCCACGGCCACAAGTTTGTGCTGGATGAAGAATCCGAAACATCAGATGAGGCAGACCTCACTATTGTTGATCCCTGGCTTGCCCTGGAAAACTTCCGTTGCGGGTGCTGCACCATAAAGGCCAATAATCGGCGCACCTGCCCGGCGGCGCTTTCCATTGTGCCGCTGGTTAAGGCCTTTGGCGGACGCATTTCCTATGAAAAGACCGAGGTCACTGTGGAGCGGGAAGCGGTCAGAATGTCCGCCCTCACATCCGTCCAACAGGGCCTGCGCTCTCTGGCGGGGCTGTTGCTCGCTCTTTCCGCCTGCCCTGTCATGCGTCATCTGCGGCCCATGGCCTACTTTCATCTGCCCTTTGGAGACCCCAGGAGCACGGTTTTCAGGGTGATTGGAATGTATCTTACAGGCCAGTACCTGCGCAGCAGGCAGGAAAAGAATCCTGACTGGGAACTAAATGGCCTTTTGCATCTCTATGACATGATTCATGAGGTGAACATAAATCTGGCCAGCCGTATCCGCATGGCTTCAGAAAGCGATGCCACGGTAAATTGTGTTATAATGCTGGACATATTCGGCTACGAAGTGGAAACAGGCTTAAGGGAAGGTCTTGCGGATTTAAAGCCTTTGTTTGCAGCTTATCTTGAAGACAAATGAAAGCCTTTGGCCCATGAATGACGGCTTGGTCTCAAATGGAGACGGCAGACAAAGGGACAGGGATGCGGCCCTTGAAAAAGGCGCAGCAGTTCTTGAAAAGCTCTCCGCAAACATAGGCAGGGTGATGCGCGGCCAGAAAGCTTCCATCCGCAAGCTGCTTGCAGCCTTTGCAGGCGGAGGCCATGTTCTTCTTGAGGACTATCCTGGAACCGGAAAAACCACCCTTGCCAAGGCTCTTGCCCTGTCTTTGACAGCATCCTTTTCAAGAATTCAGTTCACGCCGGATCTGCTGCCTTCCGATATTCTGGGAGTTTCGGTCTTCAACCCCAAAGACCAGGCCTTTGCCTTTCACAAGGGACCCATCTTCACAAACATCCTTCTGGCCGATGAGATAAACAGGGCCTCGCCCAGAACCCAGTCTGCGCTTTTGGAGGCAATGGCCGAAGCGCAGGTGAGCGTTGACGGCAGGCTTATCGCCTTGCAGGATCTTTTCTTTGTGGTGGCCACGCAAAACCCTGTGGAAACCGCAGGCACCTACCCTTTGCCTGAAGCCCAGATGGACCGTTTTGCCATGCGCTTTGGCCTTGGTTATGTTGACGCGGACACGGAAATGGAAGTGCTCACAGATCAGACCTTTGGCCACCCCATCCAGAATCTTACTCCCTGTGCGGACCTGGCTGAAGCGGTTATCTTAAACCGCGCGGTCAGCCTTGTGAGGGTTTCTGATTCCATGAAACGCTACATGGTGGAGCTTGTGCGAAGCACCCGCCATGCAAAGGGCGTGGTGCTGGGAGCAGGCCCAAGGGCATCCCTGTCCCTGATGAAGGTCTGCCAGGCCCTGGCGCTTATGGATTCTTCAGACTTTGTCACCCCTGATCTTGTGCAGGAAATCGCTGTCTGCGTTATTGCCCACCGGCTTGTGCTGGACCCCCAGGCCCACTTTTCCGGGCTTTGCGGCCAGGAAGTGGTCAAAGACATTCTTACTCTTGTGCCTGTCCCGGTTTAGCCTGTTTCTGGAGGCCTCTTTTGCTTTTAAGGCGCTTTTTCTTCCGCATTTTCATGGCTGTCTGGAGAAGGGGCCGTTGGATAAGGCGGCGCTTTACGGATACAGGCATTCTGGTTCTGGCGGTCTTTGTCATAAGCGGGCTTATAGGGCTGGATACCAAGCGCACAATGATTCATCAGGTCTTTGCACTCTCCGGCGTACTGCTTGCCTTGTCTTTTCTATGGTGGCGATTCAAAAGCAATATTGTTGTTGAGCGCAGCTTTCCGGCATATGTTACTGCCGGAGAAGCCGCCACTTATTCAATTCGCATTGAAAACCGCTCTGCCCGGACAAAGCACGGCCTGATTCTGTTTGAAGACCTTGAATGGCAGCAGGTTGACCGCCAGGTCTTTTTAAAGGGGCCGGGCTGGAGGAAGCTGCCGGGTTCATTTTTTTCCCGGATTTCCGGCTGGCCCAGGTTTTACTCCCAGGCAAAAAAGGCAACAAACGCCCATGCCTCCAGAATTGTCTTGCCTGCTTTAGAGCCGGGCGCATCTGTTGTGGTTAAAGCCTCTGTTATGCCCATGGCCAGGGGGAGATTGCGCAGCAGGGGTTTGTGGGTGGCCCGACCCGACCCCATGGGCCTTTTTTTGGGCCTTGACCGCCTGGATAACCCATCCGATTGCGTGGTCCTGCCCAGACGCCACAAGGTGGGCGCACTTGATCTGCCCGGCACAAGGCGGCTGCACAGGGGCGGGCTTCATTTTGCCTTGAGCGTGGGCGAATCCGAGGAGTTCATTTCCTTGAGGGATTACCGTCCCGGTGACTCCAAGCGGCGCATACACTGGAAAAGCTTTGCCAAGCACGGCCACCCGGTGGTCCGGGAATACGCTGAAGAGTATTTTGTGCGCCATGCCCTTGTGCTTGACACCTTTTATAGAGGGGACGATTCAGGGCGTTTTGAGGAGGCTGTGAGCATTGCGGCAAGTTTTGCCCAAACTATGCTCACCCAGGATTCCCTGCTGGACTTTCTTTTTGTGGGGACAAAAAGCTACTGCTTTTCTGCTGGCCGGGGGCTTGGAAATGTGGCTGGCATTCTGGAAGTTCTGGCATCCGTTGCCCCATGCAGGGAAAAGCCTTTTGATATTCTTGCCCGCAGCGTGCTTGACCGGGCCGCCCAGATGTCTGCCTGCATTCTGGTGCTGCTGGAGTGGGATTCTCCGCGCCGTGAGCTTGTGGCCAGCCTGCGCGGTCTGGGCATCCCGCTGAAGGTTCTTGTAATTTGCAAGGAGGATTTACCCCCTCTGCAACCAGGCCCCCTTTTGGATGACCCTGCCCAATTTATAAGGGTTGACCCAGGACAAGGAGCCAAGGTTCTGGCAAGCTTATGAGTACACCCTTTTTACTTTCAGGCGCAGCGCTGCTTTTTTGGGGGTTTACGGCAGGAGTCCCCCTTCTTGGCTTTCTGATGGCACTTTTTCTGGAAGGTTCCCGCCTTTCAAGGGTACGGTTAAACCTTTCGGCAAGGGACTTCATACGAATTTCCGATCTGTGCGCCCTGCTGCTGATTCTTGTGGGCGTCACGCTTTTTCTCACCAAGCCGCCCCGCACGGCAATGCTCATGATGTTTCAGTGGCTGGTGCTTCCCTTGTTTATCCTTGTGGCATTTCAGGCATTCAGCGTCCGGGGCCGGGTGCCTCTGGGAACAGTCTTGTGGGGCGCACGGGCCTTGGCCGGTGAAAAGGAGCAGGACTGGGGACCTTCTGTGGATTTGTCCTGGCCCTTTTTTGCCCTTACCCTTTTTACTGCAATGGTTCCGGATTTGCGCCACCCAGCGGTTTTCTCAACCCTCTGGGCGCTGACAGCCTGGGCTTTGTGGGCCTCAACTGCGGCAAAGCGCAAAACAGCAAGGGCTGTCTGCGCCGGCCTGCTTGTGGCAGCCGGGCTTCTGGGCTTTGTCGGCCAAAAGGGCCTGCATTCGTTTCAGCTTTATCTGGAGCAGGTTTCAATGCAGATTTTGGAGCACTACTGGCAACGGGGCCAGGATCCTTACCGGTCTCTTACAGCCATAGGGGAAATGGGAAGAATCAAGCTTTCCCACGAAATCGCCTTCCGCATCAAACCCCAACAGGATTCAAAAGATGGCTTTCTGTTGCGGGAATCCTCCCACAACCACTACCGCCGGGGTTTATGGATGGGAAGCCACCCTCAACTGACCCATGCAGACAGCATGGCCGCAGATGGCCGCTGGCTTTTCGGGGAAAAAGGGCAGACAGCCAAAAGCCTTATGGTGAGCCAATCTTTTTCCGGCAAACAGGGCCTGCTCAAGCTTCCGGCAGGAGTGTACACCATTGGAGGCCTTGATTCGGCGCAATTGCTGACAAACAGATTCGGCGCAGTGCTTGCCACGGGTGTTTCATCCCGCACGATTTACACGGTGGAATTCGGGACCCAAACCTTTTTGGATTCGCCTCCGGATGAGCCTGATTTGAAAGTTGACGAAATCCATGCACCGGGAATTTTTAGGCTGGCAGAGGCGCTTAATCTTTCAGGTATGCAGCCAAAGGAGGCCTTTGGGGCGCTGGCTGCTTATTTTGATGACAACTTCCGTTACAGCCTTGTGCAGGAGGAACAGACAAACAAGGACAGGGCTTTGCAGATTTTTCTTGAGGAGCGCCGTAGCGGGCATTGTGAATACTTTGCCACGGCAGCGGTGCTTCTTTTACGGGCAGCAGGAATACCCGCAAGGTATGCTGTGGGATACATGGCCCATGAACCGCCCGGAAAAGACGGCTGGGTCGCTGTGCGCAAAAGGCATGCCCACGCCTGGGCGCTGGCCTGGGTGGACGGAAGTTGGGTTGATGTTGATGTAACCCCCCATGTGTGGATGCTTTACGAAGCCCAGACAATGACTGTCTGGAATCGTTTCCATGATATGCTGTCCAATGCGGTTTTTGCCGGTTTTTTGTGGCAAAACCAGGGCGGTTTCAAAAAACTTGCGCCACTTATGATTGCCCTTGCAGCTTTTCTGACCCTTGTCCTTATCTACCGGTTTGTCCGGGGTGCAAGAATGAGCCTTGTCCTGGGCAGCAAGGCCGGTAAAAAACCTTCGCAAAAAATGGGCGCAGGGCCTGCCTCTCCATTTTTCAAGGTGGAGCAGTTCTTTGCGCAAAAAGGATTTGTGCGGCCTGTCCACGAAACTCATGCAGCATGGCTTGACCGCCTGCAGAAGGCTAAAGCCCCTTTTTATTTTGATGATCTTGAGTCCATTGTGAAGCTGCATTACAGGCTGCGCTACGACCCGCAAGGACTGCCTGAAACACAGAGATTACACTTTTCCCGCAAGGTGGATGAATGGATCGCCTCAAACAATAAGTTCCGGCAAGCCACCTGAAACATTTTATAGCGCCGCAAACTTCCTTCTTTACATCCCCATGCACAAAAGTTAAAGAGGCCGGGCCGGAAAGGATGCTCAAGGTCTTTTACCATATGCTGCAATGGGCAAAAATTATGGATTCCAGGGTGTTGAAGGCAAATTTTCTTCTGCTTGTTGCGGCCCTTGTCTGGGGGGCAACCTTTGTGGCGCAGAAGCGGGGCATGGACACCATAGGGCCAATTGCCTTTACTGGCCTGCGTTTTCTTTTGGGAGCAGCCTGCCTGGCCCCCATTGCCTGGAAACAGATTAAAAACGGGCAGGCATCCTTTGCAGGCAACGATAAAAAATGGATGCCGTTAAAGGGTGTTCTGGCTGCCGGTCTGCTAATGTTTCTGGGAATAAATCTGCAACAGATAGGCCTTGTTCACACAACAGCAGGCAAGGCAGGTTTCATTACCGGCCTTTATGTTGTTTTTGTACCCATTCTGGGCCTTTTCTGGCGGCAAAAAGTAGGAGCCTGGGGCTGGATGGGCATATCCCTGGCTTTGGCGGGCTTATATTTTCTTTCCATGACAAGCACGCTTGTGCTGGCTTATGGGGACAGCCTGATTCTGGCCTGCGCCTTTGCATGGGCCGGCCATGTGCTTGTTCTTGGGCATTTTTCACCTAAAATGGGGTCCTTTGTACTGGCCTTTGGCCAGGCTGCCGTATGTGCGGTGTTAAGCCTTGTTGTGGCTTTCATTGTGGAGGATTTCACCCTTGGCGATATCTGGCTGACCCGCTATTCACTCTTTTTCGGCGGGGTGGCTTCCGTGGCGCTCGGCTTCACCCTTCAGGTCATCGGGCAAAAGGATTCCCCGCCTGCTCACGCGGCTGTCATACTTCAACTGGAAGCGGTTTTTGCAGCCCTTTTCGGCTGGCTTTTTCTTGCAGAGATGATGAGCAACAGGTCTCT
>JASEHB010000152.1 GCA_030018745.1 Desulfatibacillaceae bacterium
GGAGATGTCTGGTACTTCCAAAAAATGGTTCGGGGAAGATGGGTCAAAAAAGCTTTGTCCACATCTTTATCAGAAGCGAAAAAACAGCGCGATGCCATTCTTCTGGAAATTCAGGTTAACGGTGGATATGCCAAGCAGGAGCAGCGGGCCGAGGTGCATCTTTTTGGCGAAGTTGCCCAGCAGTGGGTCAAGATAAAGGAAACCAAAGTGAAGTCATCCACCCTTAAAGATTACAAGGGAGCGATGAATCATTATATCCTGCCAAAGTTCGGGAATGTGCCCATTGACCGGATCTCTTACATGGACATCGAGGTTTTTATCAGCCGCCTAAAGTGCACCAACAAGAGAAAGAGCAACATCCTGGTACCTGTCCGGGATTTGTTCAAGATGGCTCACAGGGCAGGGTATATTGACAAAAACCCCATGACCTTGGTGGAAAATCCACGCATAGAAAAACCGGACATCTATCCTTTGTCCATGGACGAGGTTAATGCTTTCATTGGTAATGTATTGCCCTACTACCGCAACTTTTTCATTGTCGCTTTCTTCACGGGAATGCGTTTCGGTGAAATGTCGGTACTCAAGTGGCGAAATGTGGACTTCAATCTGAATGTAATCAAGGTGCGGGAAACCCGCGTCAGGGGTGAGGAAGGCATGCCCAAAACCAAGAAGTCGGTCAGGGATGTGGATATCCTTCCTCCGGTTATGGAGGCGCTACGGGATCAGCGCAAGAAAACAATGGGCAAATCCGAATATGTTTTTCTTAACAAGAAGGGGTGCCCTTTGTTGCCGAACTCGATCAATTTCCATATCTGGAAGCCCACTCTTGCAAAATGCGGTCTGGCACCTCGCTCGCTCTATCAGACAAGACACACCTTTGCCACCCTGATGCTGGATGCTGGTGAGCTTCCTGGCTGGGTTCAAAAAATGATGGGACATGAGAGCCTTCAGATGATACACGAGAAATATTATGCCCACATCAAGAACTACCGCCGGGATGACGGCAGTGCATTCATGGCTAATGTCTATGGACCTTCCGTGGCAGATGCAAATCCTGAAGAGGAGCATTGTGCTGCGGAAAAATTTAACCCCAAATTAACCCCAAAGCAAAACCGGCAGGCTGGCCCCAAAAGCCAATCTGCCGGTTTTATTGGAAATTTCAACTTTAAAAATGGTGGAGGCGGCGGGAATCGAACCCGCGTCCGAGAGCAATCCACTGAAGTGTCTACATGCTTGTCCCGCGTGTTTCATTTTGCCGGGCGCGCCACATGCGGGCCAAAGCGCGACCAGCTATCCCGTTTAGAATTTCGCCCTTGCCTCAACGGGCAGTCGGCTTGGGCTATCCTGCAAAATGACGTCCGTCCAGCGCCTGCAGGCGAGCACTGGGGGCCGTTAGCCTTAAGCGGCTAAAGCGTAGTTATAATCGTCTGCGATTATATTAATCTCCACCTGTTTTACGAGCCGGTGGAAACCTCGGCATGCAACTCCAGCTTCCTTACACCCGTCGAAGCCATTTCGCCCCCTTTCTGAATATGGCGGGTAAAAAATTATCGCCAATGGCCGGGCGCTTTATCCCAACCAAACTATTATGCTCAAAAATGCCGGAGTTGATTCGCGGTCAACTCCGGCAAGCTGCGGCAGGATGTCCCAACCTTGGCCAAAAGGCCTTTGGTAGCCCTTCTTAATCCCGCCGCCGCATTCACGGGCTGCAATTTGCGGCATTGACTGCCGCTTCCGTTCTAAATATAACTCCTGGCCCGGATTTGTCAAACACCTTTGAGGGCAATGGCCGGCGTGGGGCGGGGCAGGGGCAGGCAGCCTTTTGGGCAATGACGGCGTGGCTTTGGGCCTGTATCCGGCCGGACAGGTCAGGAGGCTTTGCCCAAAGCGCCTGTGACAAGCTTTGTTGTAACGGAGATGCACTGGGCCACATGCTCCACAATTCCTCTTACCATTGATGAGCAGTCCTCGTATTCGCGGGTGAGGCTCACAAGGTCAAGCTGCTGCACCTTGCAGTCCTCCGAGGCCCAGACAGCGGCGGAGCCTGTTTCGTGCCCGATGTTGGCAAAGGGGAACTGGCCGACAAAATCGCCCCTGTTGAGGCTGGCAAGCGGCACGGGGCCTTTTTGCGTGTTTCGCACGATGGAGGCTGTTCCCTCGGTTATGCGGTACAGGCCTTCCTCCTCTGCGCCCTGCTCGAACATTATTTTGCGGCCCTTGATAAAGGCCTGGGAATCCATTTGGCCAAGGCGGTTTTCCATGACCCTGCTGGTTGCCTCCCTCAACCTGTAATCCAGGCTGACTGCAAGCTGGCGCATATCAAAGGAAAGCACGGAAAACTCCGCGTGAAGGCGCTGGAGATCCAGCACTCCGAGCACTGTTCCGCCTGCCGAGACAACTGTTGCGGTTCGCAGGCTGGACCTGCTCAAAAGCGATGAGATGTTGCCCACCAGCGCACCTGGGCCAAGTCGCACTATCCGCACCTGCTCGTTTTTTGCTTCGCGCAGGACATCGGCATATCCTTCCAGTATCACGCACACCCAGGAGCCGTGCTTGCCTTCCTGCACTATTGTCTGGCCGTCAGCGATCTCGTCTTCATCCACCACATAGCCGTAATTGGCAACAGGCCGCTTGATGATGGGGATTTCGCCATACTCGCTTTCCACCTGGGCTTCCTGGCTCAAGCCCGGCGGCGGGCCAAGCCTGGGGATTTCCTTGTCGTCAAGCATACGCAGGCCGTCAAGAACCATTTCCATGACGCCCTGGTTGATAACTTTTTTGGCCTGCGGCTCGCCTGCAGTGAAGCCAAACTCCCCGTCCATCCAGCCAAAAAGGCCGTAAACAGCGTCAGCGCCCTGCTTTTGGCCGCAAATGGCATTTATGAGATTGCCCTTGGAAAAGTACACCAGCCCTGCTTCCGGGGCATAGGGGCTGTTTAAGCGCAGTGTGCCCGAAGCGCCGCTGGAGTTTAGCAGTTGAAGTACCTCGGCCAAAGTGAGAAATTTCAAGTCTCCGTTGAGAACCTGGGTTCCTTCCATCTGCATAAGCTCCATATAACAATGTTAATGGGGTGATTTTTATCGCATGGAGGTTTTTTTTAGCAGAGAAGCGGGTTTTGTGCAAGAGATTTAGGGTTTTTTGCCGGGCTTGAATGGCCCGACAATAGGGCTGTTTTCCATTTTTCTTTTGCCCTATGACGCCCTTGTTGCAGATTCGTGGCCCAACAACAACCCGTTTTCCGTTTTGCCTTGCCGCCCTTGCCGTCCGGGGCGTGTTTTTGTTGGGCTACGCTTTTGCGTTGCAAAAGCTAGCCCAACCTACGATTCTTGCCGTCCGGGGCGTGGTTTTGTTGGGTGAACCCGCGCTAAAGCGCGGAACCACCCAACCTACGCTCTTGCCTTTGGCTGCGCTATCCCAACCTACACGAGCGTACAGGGCGGTTCCAGGGAGACGAGAGCAAGGCTTGCGGGGCGAGCCGGGGCGAAGGTGTACTAATAGTACATCGAGACCCGGCGATGCCCCGCATAACGCAGCTATCGTCTTCCTGGGGCCGCCCTGCAATAAGGTTTATCGTGCATTTTACTGGTGGCTTTATTTTTTCTTGCCGCCCTGTAAAACCAGATGCTGCCCATCCAAAGATATATGGGCCAGGGGGCCAGGGGTTTTTCCAGAAGCTGCTGTGCCCTGTTGGGTATGGACTGGCCCTTTGCAAGAAAGCCTGCCGCAATTTCAAGGGCCTTTTTGATGCGGCCCACGCCGGGAGGGGCTTTGGAAAGGGGGCGGCCGCCGATTATTTCGCCGGATCCCAAAGAAAGGCCCCCGGCCCAGACAAGGCCGGAATGGCGGGCAAAGATGCGGCAGATGTTAAGGGCGTTGGTGTTCTGGCCGGGATCGGGCAGGCCGCAGTTGATTATTGCAGCAAAGAGCTTGGGGGTGGTTGCCTCCCTGTTTTTGCGGTTTTGGGCGACAAGCTCCAGAAGCCTTGTAACAGGGGCTGGCAGGCTGTCCACATAAAGAGGGCTTATGAGAACCAAAAGATCGCTTGCCTCAATTTGGGCAAGAAAATCCTCTGTTTGCTGGGGAGAAGCAAAAACCTTGCGGACAAAAAGCGTGGAAACCTTCAACCCCTGTTTTTCGAGATTTTCCTCAAGCACTGCGCCAAGGCGGGCGGAAGTGCTTTTTTTGAGCCTGGGGCTGCCGATGAGGATAAGGGCGTTTTTTGGAGCAGTCACAGCACGGCCTCCGCAGGGCAGATGGCCAGATTTTGCAGGGCCTCATCCACAAGGCCTGCAATTGCTTTGCCGCCGGGCCTGCCCACTATGGTTATGGCAGCTTCGGCAGGCGCGTGCAGGTTTTTGGCATTGGCCTCCACAAGGGCTGCAAAAAGGTTTTGGGCCTCTTTGTCAGGGTGCTCGCAAAGGCCTATGCCCAGCAGTTTGGGATAGCTGTCGTAGCGTTTCTGGTGGTGGATCTCCCCTCTAACCCTAGTAAAAAAAGGGCTTACAACACATATTATGCGGTCAAGGGCCTTTTTGAGATGAAAATTGTAGCCCCCAAAGGAAAGGGGGGTCAGAAACACGGCAAGCTGGCTGTTCACAAGGGCCTTTGCCGCCAAGTCCCCCTGATCCGGGATGATGCATCTGCCTGGGGTCTTTGTCCAGCAGGCAAAGCAGCCCGTGCAGGGGGCAATGTCCATCTGCGCCAGATTGAGAACCTCCAGCGACCAGCCGGAGTCATCCAGCCTGCTTTTAAGAGCGCGGACGGCCCCGGCTGCTGCGGGATTCTTTTTGTCTGCACTGTTTAATATGACTGCCTGCAAAACAGCGCCTCCTTTGCCCTGTTACTTTGCGTCCATCTGGTAGATGTGCACATCCCTTTGCGGGAAGGGTATTGAAATGCCTTCTGCATCAAAGCGCTTCTTGAGGTTTTCTGTGGTGTCAAAGTAAACATCCCAGTAATCAGCGCCCTTCACCCAGGGCCTCACAACAAAGTCCACGGAGCTGTTGGAAAGGGCGAGCACCCTCACCATGGGAGCAGGGTTCTTGAGCACGCGGGGGTCATTGGCAAGGTAATCCTCAATCACTACTTTCACCTTGTCTATGTCATCGGAATAGCTCACGCCGAACACCAGGTCCACCCTCAACTGCGGATTGGTCGTGAAATTGATGATGTGCCCGTCTGTTATTTTGCTGTTGGGGATGATTATGACCTTGTTGTCGGGTGTTTTAAGCTGGGTGGTGAGAATGTCTATCTCGTCCACAATGCCGTCAACACCTGCGGCCTGTACGCGGTCGCCCACCTTGAAGGGCCGGAAGATTATCATAAGAACCCCGGCGGCAAAGTTGGCCAGCGAGCCTTGCAGGGCCAGGCCCACAGCAAGACCCGCGGCGCCCAATACAGCCACAAGGCTTGCTGTCTGTATGCCCAGCCGCGAGAGGGACGATATGGCCACAAAGGCAAGCACCAGGGCATAAATCATGTTGCTGATAAATGAAATCAGGGTCGGATCCATTTTGCCCCGGCCAAGCACCTTGCGCAGAACCTTCTTGATGATTTTGGCGCCCCAGTATCCAAGAACCAGGATGATAAGGGCCGCAAGCAGATTGACCCCGAAATCCGTGGCCAGCATCTTGAGCCTCAATAAAACGAACTCCTGAAATTCCTGCATGGTCAAAGTCCTTTCAATATAAGGGCGATATGGTGGCCTTCAAAAAACCGGGCTGATGACTCCCTGCTTCTATTCTATTTGCAGCCCTTTTTCTTCAGGCTTGTTGAAATGCTCCTTATGGCATATAACAAATTGAAAGATGCTTAAAAAACCGGGTGCAGCAGCCCGGCAATCTGGTATATTTTTTAGGATGAATTATCAGACTTTGCAGATACAGGCAACAGACAAAATAAAAGGGAAAAGGGCATGGCGGAATTTGAGCGGGTGAAACTTGGCAGAACAGGGCTTATGGCAGGGCCTTTGGGCCTGGGCGGGGCATACGGCGCGCCTGCCAAGGCCTATGAAATGGCCTTTGAGCAGGGCTGCAACTATTTTTACCACGGGGCCAGCCGCAGCAAAGGCATGGCAAAGGCCGTGAAAACCCTTGTGGCAAAGGGCAAAAGAGACGAGATGGTTGTTGTGGTGCAAAGCTTTTCCCGCATTGCCTCCATAATGGAAATCTCGGTCAACCGGGCGTTAAAATCATTGGGCGTGGATCATGCTGATATCCTGCTTCTTGGCTGGCACAACAAACAGCCCGGCAAAAGGCTTTGGGAAAAGGCCCTGGACCTGAAGCAAAAAGGCAAGGTGGGCCATCTTGGCCTTTCGGGCCATAACCGCAAGCTTTTTCCCATTATAGCCAAAGATGAGGAGTTTGACATCCTGCACTTT
>JASEHB010000153.1 GCA_030018745.1 Desulfatibacillaceae bacterium
CTTTTAACAGGGCAAGAATTTTGTGACGGCCCTTCATGCGGGCAGGGGCGGGGGAAGATTCCTTTTGGGGGATGACAAAGGTTTCAATGTGCGGCCTCACCCTTCCGGGCAGCGCAATGGGGTCTCTGCTTATCCAGCCGTTTTTTTCAAGGGCTGCAAGGCTGTTTTTGGAACCAGCAGGGCCAAGCTTTTTGCACAGCTCCTTTTGCAGGGCAGGGCCGCTTTCTGCAAGCTCCTTCAACACAGCCCGCTGGGCAAGGGTTCGCACCTTTCCTGCCAAAAGATTATTGCGCCCTTCATCCGTGATGGCGCATTGGACCTCTTCGGGGTTGTTTATGCCAGAAGGCAGGGCCTCCTTGATGACCTGGCCAAGGGGGTAGAAATAGTAGTCGGCAATCCAGCGGAAAAAGGCGATGAGCGACTCCGGAAAAAGGGGCGCGGAATCGAGGACGCCCTGAATGTCGCGTGCGGAAAAGCCCTGGGGGGGCTGGGCTTTTTCAAGAAGATAGCCCGTAACAAGCCGCCGCCCCAAAGGAACAAGCACCCGCAGGCCCGGCGCAAGAATATGGGCCATGCTCTGCGGGGCCTTGTAGGTGAGGGTTTGGGGTAGGGCCGCAGCCACCGCTACTTCCCAGTAGGCATTGCTCATTTTCTTTTATAGGCCTGTAAAGCAGCCGTTTTCATAGATTACCTGCCGGGATCCATCGGTAAGGGTGGCTGTCACCTTCTTTTTTTCGGTGTTAACCAAGTCCCAGTGCAGGGCGGAATCATTAAAGCCCAAAGCAGCCTTTTTTTTGGGGGTAAGGGTTTTCACATCGCCGGAAAAGGTGTCGGAGTAGCTGGACCCAAGCGCAATATGGCAGTTGCCGTTGCGGCCTCCGTAATTTTCATCGAACAGGGTGTTTGCCATGAAGCGGGAAATGCGGGAAAATCGCTTGTCCGTAAGTGAAAACTCTCCAAGACGCGAAGCGCCTTCATCCATTGCAGCCTGTTTTTCCACAAATTCCTTGCCGGATTTGGCGTCTATCTCCTTTACAGAGCCGTTTTCAAAAACAAGGCGCACCCCTTCAACAAAATGCCCGTTGCGAAAGGATGGCTGATCTGCATAATAGATGCCGCTTGTTTTCCTGTAATCAGGGGAAAGAAAAATCTCAAAGCTTGGTATGTTGTGGCCGGAAATGCCTATCCAGCGGCGCTGTTTGCCTGGGAAAACCGTCAAATCGGTATTCGCGGAGCTTATGTTTAGCGATTCGATATCCAGGCTGTTCAGCCAGTCCTTTACAGCCCTGGCCCTTTTGAAAATCTCCTTCCAGCGGGCCACAGGCTCGTTGTCATCCAAAAAGCAGGCCTTTTTCCATTGGGCCGTGTAGGTGGAAAGCCTCATTTTTGCATGATGGGCAAGCTTCGGCGTGGGAACAATACCCAAAGTCCATCCAAAAAGGCCTTTTTCCTCTCGGCGGTCGAGTATTTCCCTAAAAATCTTTCTGGCGATTGCGCTGCGGGCAATGCGATCCGGGTCAATGTGGGAAAGATGGGTTAGGGATTCCGGAGACAAAAGGTAGATGGAGCCGTTTAATCGCTCATAAAGCTCCTTTTCGCCGGGCGCGTTGAAGTCTATCTGGCTGTTGTCTGCAAGCTCGAAAAACTGACGCTCCATAATGGTCGTGCCTGTCATGCGAAGCACGGGGTTCATCCCAAGGGCAAGAATTTCCTTTTGAAGCTGCTCGGCCATTTCAATGCCGGGCCTGCTGTACCGGACAAGGATGATGTCGCCCTTTTTGAACTTGCCTGAACGGGCCGTGAAAAGCCCCCACAAAAGAACTTTGGCATATTGCTCTTTCCAGTTGTCGTTAGCTGGCATCGGAATCTTCTCCTGTTTCCGGTTCGCCCGGGTCATCCGCCAAAGGGGCGGCAGGTGCGGCCAGGGTGTAAAAACGGTAGTAGGTTATGGTAAAAAGTGATGAAATTATAAGGTAAAAAATCATTGTGACAAAACCCGGCACAGCTCCGGAAATACCGATTGCAGCCAAAATGGCCCCAATGGCCTGAAGAATAAAAAATATGCCCAGAAAAAGAAAAATCACGCAGGCAATTATCTGGCCTGTCAATGGTTCTGTGTTGCGCCAGCTTTTTTGCAGGCTAAAAACAATGGGCAGTCCATCTGCAATGCAATAGAACTGGGCCAGGCTTAAGCGGGCTGTAATGAAAAGGGCCATAACACCCACAAGAACACCGCCTCCAATGATAACAAGGGTGGCCGGCAATGCCGCCGGGCTTTGGGGGTTAAGGGTTGCAATTAAGGGGCTTACCAACACAAGAAACGATATGGCCAGCGCAAAAACAGGTAACTGGCGGGCAATATTCACAGCCAGAAGGCGGGGATAGGCCATAAGGCTGGATCCAAGCCAGAGAGTGGCTGGAAAAGGCTCGCCAATTATCTTGCGATGAATAAAAAGGATAAGGGCCGCCTGATAAATCGGCTCATAAAAAAGGTTGGCCAAAAAGGGCGTCAGCTCAAGGGCTTGAGCCTCATCCTGATTGATAGGCCTGCCTGTCCACCATGTGTAGAAAAGCACCAGCGGCAGGCCCAGCATCAAATGCAGCAATATGATGGACAGCGCATAGGACTTGAAAAAAGCCAGCGTTTCTGTGAGTCTGCGAATGACAAGTCGCATAAAAAGACTTTCCCTTTCCTGGCTGTTGCAGGAGATTGACACCTGCCGTAAAAACTGCACCACGGCCTGCCTTGACAGCCCCCCTTGCTTTACATACTATCCCCCCAAAGGCAAGGCCCCGGCCCTGTTTAACCGTCAAAAAAACCTGTCTTTTTTCCTGTTGCACAGGGCGTACGGCCCACCCAAGGTGTCTGCAAACGCTTTTGGCAAAAGGCCTGCAACTATTTTGCTTTGAGGAACAATCAATGAGCGATCATCTTTCCATACATGCAAGAATTGAGATTCCGGCCTCCGTACTCCAGTCTGTGGTTGCCTGCTGCAAGAAAAAATACGGCGCCAATCAGAAAGGCAATTATTCAATAGATACGGCAGAGGAATTGAACAGCCTCATATCCCGGTTTCTTGCCCAAAAGGATTTTGCCTCCTTTGCGGCAGACTGCTCCAATTACTAGAGGCCTTTTCTGCTGATGACAGGCTGGCTGCCTGACACCCTTTGCATACCCTGAAAGCCCCATCGTGAAGATAATAGACTACCAAAATGACCTCAACCCGGCCCAGTATGAAGCCGTGGCCACCACCAGCGGGCCGGTGCTTGTAATTGCAGGTGCCGGATCCGGCAAAACCCGCACTCTTACTTACAGGGTGGCCTATCTTGTGGAATCCGGGGTGAGGCCTGACAGCATTCTGCTGCTCACCTTCACCCGCAGGGCTGCCGAGGAGATGCTGCGCCGGGCTGCCCTGCTTCTGGACAATCGTTGTGATGATGTGGCAGGTGGCACATTCCACTCCTTTTCTCATCAGGTTTTGCGCCGATTTGCCGGAAGGCTGGGGTTTTCGCCCAGGTTTCTCATTCTGGACCGCTCTGATTGCGAAGCCCTTGTGGAAAACATCCGCAAGGAAATTATGCCGATCAAGCCTGTAAAAGGGTTCCCACGAAAGCAGACCATAGCAAGCATTTTTTCGGCCTGCGCCAACAAGGGTGCGTCCGTTGAGGCTATTCTTGCCGATGAATACTCCCAGTTTTTATCCCATGCCTCTGCCTTGACCGAGATCTACCATGCCTACACAGTAAGAAAGCAGACAGAAAATTTGATGGATTTTGACGATCTGCTCCTGCACACCCGTGCGCTTCTGGCGGCTGACGAGCAGACCCGCCAAGCTGTGGCCTCGCGCTATGAATACATAATGGTGGATGAGTACCAGGACACGAACACGGTTCAGGCGGATATTCTTAAAATGCTTGGCAGGGACCATGCCAATGTTATGGCCGTGGGGGATGACTGCCAGAGCATATATGCCTTTAGAGGGGCCAATTTTGAAAACATAATGCGCTTTCCGGATGTTTTTCCCGGCACAAAAATAATCCGCCTTGAGCAGAATTACCGCAGCACCCAGCCAATTCTTTCAATGACAAACCAGCTTGTGAACCAGGCAAGGCGCAAATATTCCAAAACCCTTTTCACAGAGGCCCAGGGAGGCCAGGCCCCTTATCTTGTGCGCTTTGGCGATGAAAAATCCCAGTCGGCCTTTGTGGTGGACACAATAAGGGAGCTTACTGCAAAGGGCGTTTACCTTTCGGAAATAGCCGTCCTGTTCAGGGCCGGATTTCACTCCTTTGATCTGGAGGTGGAGCTGACAAAGGCCCGTATGCCCTATATCAAAATGGGCGGATTCAAGTTCATGGAGTCCGCACACATAAAGGATGTTCTGGCCCATCTCCGCGCTCTTGCATGGCCCAATGACCGCCTTTCCTGGCTTCGCATTCTTGCTCTGCTGGATGGGGTGGGACCCAAGACCGCTCAAAAGACCGTACACAATCTGTGCAATTTAGGGGCGGATTTGAATTCCATAAAACCCGGGGCTGCATGGAAAGAGGGCTGGGAGAGGTTAAAGGGCCTGCTAAAAAGCATAAGCCCGGCTTCGCCTATGGTTTCCAACCTTGGCAAGGCTGTTGTTGAATATTACGAGCCTATTTTGAAGGAGCAGTTCGATAACTGGCCCAAAAGGGCAAGGGATTTGGAGCAGCTTGTCTTTATGATGGAGCGCTACGACAGCCTGGAGCGTTTTCTGGCAGATGTTACCCTTGAGCCGCCCAACACCAGCAGCCAGGAGCAGGCCCTTTCAGTTTCTTCGAGCAATGACCGGCTGGTTCTTTCCACAGTGCATTCGGCAAAGGGTCTGGAATGGGACACGGTTTTTGTGATATGGGCCTTGGACGGCAGGTTCCCTTCCCAGCACGCAATTTCAAGGCGGGATGAAGCATTGGAGGAGGAGCTGCGCCTCATGTATGTGGCCTCCACCCGCGCCAAAAAACGCCTTTATTTCACATACCCCACCGATGTTTTTGACCCGATTGCAGGCGAATTCCTCCACCATCCTTCACGATTTTTATCTGCCGTGGATTCAGGAAGGCTTCGCAGACTTTAGGCTTAAAAACCCAGCGCAAGCTTTTTAAAGATTTTGCTCGTGCTCTGAAAAATGCTCTGCCTCGTAAACCTCTATTCTGGTGTCCGGGTCCTGCCAGCAGTTGGCGGTAAGGCCCGCTTTCTGACAAAGACGGATGAGAAACATCTCCGGATTTTCAAGCTGCTCCCAGACCTGTGGCAGAAATGTCGAGCGATGGCGGCCATTGGTTAAAATTACGCCATGCACGCCGGGTTTGAGCTTTTTTAACAGATCCCTTGGCCCGTCATATTCTAAAGGCTTGGGAACAGTGAGCACGCTGACCTCAATGTCCACATCTTTTAGCTCGGCAGCGGTGAGCTGGGGAAAGCGCGGGTCGCGGAAGGCCGCATTAACCGCATTGTTTGTAACGCAGTCCACAAGCCTTTGAATTGGCTCAATGGTGCCTATGCAGCCGCGAAGCGCCCCGTTTTTGTTAAGGGTGACAAAACAGCCTCTGTTCTGGGTCACAAAGCCGGAAGGCTCAACAGGGGTCTGCGGAACAACTCCGGTTTCAAGCCTTGAAGTGATGGCGGCTCTGGCAAGTTTGAGCAAATAAGCCTTGTCTGCATCGGGTGTCTGGGACTGTTTCATGGTCTGCTCTCCATTGGTTTGAACAAATGCCACTGCCGCATATCCGGCAACTTTCCCCATGGGGCCTGCAATGCCTGCTGAATTGCGGCAGGGGCTTTTTTGCCACCGGGATCAACATTGATTGTGCAGGGATTGCCCCGGGAAATGGTGTAAAGGGAGCCATCGAGGTTTATTTTGGTGCGGCACCGGCCCCTTCCATGCAGGGGGATTACGCAGGCGTGCGGGCAGGTCTGGCAGCGCACAGCATTGTTATTGAGCTGCCCGTAAAAAAGGCCTCTTTTCCCTTAAGGGTATCTTCGGGCATTGCCCCCAAGGCAGCTAGTGTGCTGTTTGGAAAGCTCTGTGTCATTTAAGGCCTGCCTCGACCTCCAAAGAGCCGCGCCAGCCTTGAGCGGGCTGTTTCGCAACCAACTGAACCGCGCTCCTTTTTTTGTATGTAACTTACCGGACAGGATACTATGCCGGGAAAAAACAAACTCTGGCAGCAGCAGGTTGCTGCTGCCTTTAAAAATGTTCTCCTGTTAAGGGCCATTGCCCTTTTGCCAATTCGTCAAAAAAACATGCTCTTTATGTAAGCTATTACATCCCTTCCGTAAATCAGATAAAGAACAACAACAGCCATGGCCACAAGCGCACTCAAATATTTTTTC
>JASEHB010000154.1 GCA_030018745.1 Desulfatibacillaceae bacterium
ATATTCAAGGGCGGATTCCACGGAGGCCATCATCTGGGAGCGCTTGAAGCCAAGGGAATCAAACGCGCCGCATTTTATGAGGGATTCTATGACCCGCTTGTTGACCCGCCGCAGGTCCACTCTTTGGCAAAAATCATAAAGGCTGGTAAAGCGCCCTCCCGCCTGCCTTGCCTCCACAAGGGCATCTATGGCTCCCTGCCCAACATTTTTGACGGCAGCAAGGCCGAAAATTATTTTGCCGCTGCTTACGGCAAATTCCTTTTCTCCCACATTAACATCCGGCACAGAGACCTCAATATCCATATTCCGGCATTCGGCAAGAAACTTGACCACCCCGTCCATGTTGCCAAGTTCCAGGCTCAAGTGGGCGGCCATGAACTCAACCGGATAATGGGCTTTGAGATATGCCGTCTGATATGTGATGGCAGCATAGGCTGCGCTGTGAGACTTGTTGAAACCGTATCCGCCGAACTTATCAATAAGCTCGAAAAGCTGGGTGGCCTTTACCTTGTCCGCACCTCTTTCTACAGCGCCTTTAATGAACTTGTCTTTGAGCTTGTCAAGAATTTCCTGTTTCTTCTTACCCATTGCCTTACGCAGATCATCGGCTTCGCTCATGGAAAAACCGCCTATGTCCGCAGCAATCCGCATGACCTGTTCCTGATAGACAATGACCCCGAATGTCTCCTTTAAAATCGGCTCCAGACCCGACAGAAGGTAGGTCACCTTTCTCTTGCCGTGCTTTGAATCAACAAAGTCATCAAGCATTCCCGATTCTAAAGGGCCGGGCCGGTACAGGGCCACAACCGCAATGATGTCGTTTATGTTTTCAGGCTTCATGCGGATAAGCAGAGACTTCATGCCCGAAGATTCAAGCTGGAAAATTCCTGTTGTATCTCCCCGGCAAAGAAGCTCGAAGGTCTTTTTGTCCGGGGAGGGCAAATGCGCCATGTCCGGCGGTTCAATACCCTGGGCTTTTATCAGCGAAAGGGTTTTGGCAATGATGGTGAGATTTTTAAGCCCCAGAAAATCAAATTTCACCAGGCCGATTTTTTCCACGGTTTCCATGTCAAACTGGGTTACGGCCTCATTTTCCTTGCCGCGCGCCAGGGGCAGATGGTCCACAAGGGGCCGGTGGTCGGAAATGACAACCCCTGCCGCATGGGTGGATGTGTGGCGGGGAAGATTTTCCAGAAACATGGCGGTTTGTATGAGATTTTCAATTCGAGGGTCTTTTTCAACAGCATCTTTGAGCTTTGGCTCCATTGCAAGGGCTGTTTTCAAGTCCGCCTTGTCAGGAACCATTTTGGCAATCACATCCACCTCGGCAAGGGGAATATCCAATGCCCGGCCCACATCGCGAATCACCGCACGGGACTTTAAGCTTCCAAATGTAATTATCTGTGCAACAGATTCTGTGCCGCCATACCTTTGCGAAACATAGCGGAAAACCTTTTCGCGGCCCAGAATGCAGAAATCCACATCAATATCCGGCAGGCTTTTTCTGGCAGGGTTAAGAAATCGCTCAAAGAGAAGATCGTACTCAATCGGATCAATATCCGTTATTCCAAGGCAGTATGCAGCTAAAGACCCGGCAGCAGAGCCTCGTCCTGGCCCAACCGGAATATCGTTTTGTTTTGCATAGGCAATAAAATCTGCAACAATTAAAAAATAGCCGGGAAACCCCATGTCGTGAATCACGCCAAGCTCTCTTTTGAGACGGGCCTCATATATGGCGCGGTCAGAGTCAGATTTTTTGCGCAGTATCTCTGCAAATCTTTTATCAAGGCCCTCCCAGGCAGATCTTTCCAAAAGCTCGCCTTCCGAAAGGCCGTTTTTGCTCGTAAATCTTGGAAGATGGTGCTGGCCAAAGGTGAAATCCACCGTGCACATATCCGCAATCTTGCGGGTGTTTTCTATGGCCTGGGGAACATGGGCAAAGCTTGCCTTCATTTCCTGGGAGCTTTTGAAGTATATCTGGTTTGTGGAAAAGCGCATCCGGTTGGGGTCGTTGACTGTCTTGCCGGTCTGGACGCAAAGAAGCACATCGTGTGCCCTTGCATCCTCGGCAAACAGGTAATGGCAGTCATTGGTGGCCACAAGGGGAATATCAAGCCTCTTTGACATGGAAATGAGCGCCTTGTTCAAATCATCCTGCTCTTTCATGCCAATATCCTGAAGCTCCAGGTAAAAGCGCTCCGGCCCGAAAAGCTCCTTGTAGAAAATGGCCTCGCGCTCCGCCTCCGCGCTGCGGCCCTCGGTTATGAGGCGGGCAATCACGCCATGCAGACAGGCGGAAAGGGCAATAAGCCCCTCATGATGCTTTTCAAGAACGCTGCGGTCTATGCGGGGCTTGTAGTAAAAGCCTTCAAGTTGAGCGATGGTGGCCAGGCGGCAGAGGTTTTTATAGCCCTTTTCATTTTCCGCCAAAAGAACAAGATGACAACTGTCCTTGTCCGCAGGGGTCTTGTCCTGCATGGTGCGGGCTGCCATATATAGTTCGCAGCCTATTATCGGCTTTATGCCCGCCGCCTTGGCAGCCTTGTAAAAATCCATCACTCCGGACATGGCCCCATGGTCGGTAATGGCCACCGCATCCATGCCCAGCTCCTTTGCCCGCTCCATAAGCTTGGGAATACGGATTGCCCCATCCAGAAGGCTGTATTGGGTATGCACATGAAGATGAACAAAGTCTGACATTCTTTTCCCCTTTAACCAGGGCAGCTATGCCCTCAAAACATGATGTCTTGGTTGAGATAAAAGAATTTTATGCTTAATTTTATTGGCCTTATACGGATACTGCCAAAGAACTTATCTTGAAGACGGCACTACGATACTTCACTTTGCGGCAAAAGAAAACCAGGAAAAGCAGCGGTTGGAGAACAAATTTTTTTAACCGGGCCAAGAAGCGGAAATCAGGCAAGTTTTTAAGCTGCACAAAAAAAGTCCGGGGGGCAGAAAAGAATCCTTTTCTGCCCCCCCCCTTTTTTACGGGATGATTTTCTGCTGCCAGATTGAAGGGCGGTCAGGGAATATCCAGCCTGTAGTTGGGAGCCTCCTGGGTGATTATGACATCATGTACATGGCTTTCGCGAAGGCCTGCAGCCGTTATTCGCACAAAGCGGCTTTTTTCGCGAAGCTCCTCAATGGTGCGGCAGCCCACATAGCCCATTCCGGATTTTAGACCACCCACAAGCTGGTGAATATTGGCAGACAACGATCCGCGATAGGGAACCCTTCCAACAATGCCTTCGGGTACGAACTTTTCTTCCTCAACGGTCTGCTCCTGGTGATAACGATCCTTGGAGCCTTTTTTCATGGCCTCAATGGAACCCATGCCGCGATAAACCTTGTAGGAGCGTCCCTGGAAAATAATCATCTCGCCGGGACTCTCCTCCGTGCCTGCAAAAAGGCCGCCAATCATTATGGAGTGAGCGCCCGCCCCTATGGCCTTGGCAAGATCCCCGGAATACTTTATTCCGCCGTCTGCAATAAGGGGAACCCCGTGCTTGTTGCAGGCCCCGCGAACATTCATTATGGCTGTAATCTGCGGAACGCCTACTCCAGCCACAACCCTTGTTGTGCATATTGAGCCAGGCCCTATGCCCACCTTGACCGCATCCACGCCCGCAGCAATAAGGTCTTCCGCACCCTTGGCCGTTACCACATTGCCTGCAATCAAATCCATCTGGGGATGATTCGCCTTTATGGTGCGCACGGCAGTCAGAACATTTTCGGAATGCCCGTGGGAGGCATCCACCAAAAGGCAGTCAACACCCGCTTCCGCCAGGGCCTGGGCGCGCTCCTCCATGTCCGGCCCCACACCCACGGCTGCCCCGCAACGCAAACGGCCCAGGTCATCCTTGCAGGAATTGGGGTATTTTTTGATTTTTTCAATGTCCTTTATTGTTATAAGGCCCTTGAGGCGCTTTTGGGAGTCCACCACCAGAAGTTTTTCTATGCGGTGCTTATGAAGAAGGTGTTTTGCTCCTTCAAGTGTGGTTCCTTCCGGCACGGTGATGAGGTTATCCTTTGTCATCACATCGCTTATAGGCCGGTCAAGGTTTGTCTCAAAACGCAGATCGCGGTTTGTTACAATGCCCACAAGCTGGTCACCCTGGGTGACCGGCACACCTGAAATCCGGTAGTGCTCCATCACTTCGAGCACATCGGCAACCTTGCGGTCCGGGGCAATGGTAACCGGGGCCACAATCATTCCGGATTCAGACTTTTTAACCTTGTCCACCTCCTTTACCTGGCTATCCACAGGCATATTCCGGTGGATGAAGCCCATCCCCCCTTCCCTTGCAAGGCTTATGCAGGTCATGGCCTCCGTGACCGTATCCATTGCTGCGCTTACAATGGGGATGTTAAGGTTGATATTTTTTGTCAGACGAGTGCGCACATCCACATGGGCTGGCACAACATCCGAATAGGCTGGCAGCAGAAGCACATCATCAAAAGAAAAAGCCTCTTCAGGCAGCATTGTGGCCATAAGCTTTCCTCCACCGGCAAGGGGGTTTTTGCTTTTCCGCCGACTTTTCCGGCGTGTTGGGACAGATAGCAGAAGCATGGCTCCTAATCAATGCCCTAATTACCCACAATTCTAAATGGCTCAAGCCCGCCCTCTTTTACAGCCGGGCCAAAAGGCTTTAAAACCTGTAAGAAAAGCCTGTTATGCAATTTGACAGGCAATTTGGGATTGTCAAGCCAAGCTTTGCCAAAGTAAACTGATTTAAAAAGCATTTCAACCGGGCAAACACTTTTTGGCAACACCAAAGCGAGGCTTCCATGCCCAACATCAAAGAGGAGTTCATTTTTTACGGCGATGACATTCTTGTCGGCCGTTTTCCGGAGCAAACCCGCTTTCTTTACGCAAACCCTCCCTTGCGGCCCATTGCCAATTCTGCTGCTGCCGTGCGCCATGCTCTTAACAACCCAATTGGCGCCAAGCCTTTGAACCAGCAAGTCAGGAGCACGGACTTTGTTGTCATTGCCTTTGACGACCCATGCCTGCCTGTTCCTCTGCCTGCAAATGACCCCAGGGCGCTGGTCATCCGCGAAATACTTGCAATGCTTCACTACAAGGGGGTTAAAAATGTCCGCCTGCTCTGCGCCAATGGCCTGCACCGAAAATTCACCCTTGCCGAGCTTTCATCCCTTATAGGCAAGGACAATGTCCGCCAGGTGGGAAAAAGCAGGGTTCTGTGCCATGACGGCACGGACAGGGACAACCTTGTTCAGCTTGGCCTCACCTCACAGGGCGCACCTGTGGAAGTGAACAGGATGGCCGTGGAGTGCGACCTTTTAATATATGTGAATGTGAACTTCACCACCATGAACGGCGGATGGAAAAGCCTGCTTGTGGGCCTTGGCTCATGGGAGAGCATCAGGCGCCATCACAACCCAGCCATCTGGAGCGGAGAAGAATCCCTTTTGGATTTTTCCTCCAACCCCATGCATGCCATGCTAAAAGAAATGGGGCTTCTCACCCGCGCCAAGGTTAACCTCTTCCAGGTGGAATGCGTCATAAACAACCGGATGTGGATGCCTCCGGCAGACCGCCTGCTGGCCCCCCTCCAGGGACGCTTTCAGCAGCGCAAAGCAGGCCACGCCCTGCGCACCCTGCTTTCAACAGCGAGCCTTCTGCCCGGTCCCGTAAAAGGCGCTGCAAGAAAACTGCTGAAGGCAAACTACCAACTGGCGGGCATCCACGCTGGAGATGTAACCAAGGTTCACGAAAAAACCCTTCAGATGCTCGTGCCCCAGCAAAATGTCCGTGTTACCGGCCAGAGCGACATCATTATTCTGGGCGTGCCGGAGCTTTCACCCTATGCCGTCAATTCAATCCAGAATCCAATTCTTATGAGAAGCCTGGCGCTTGGATACCTTGCAGGAGCATTTTGCGGCAGGCCCCTGGCAAAAAAAGGCGGCATAGTGATTGTTTCCAATCCCGGGCTGGAGCAATTCTCACAAAGGCATCATCCCTCCTACCTGGATTTCTGGAACAGGGATCTGCCCCTTTTCTTTGACCCTGAACTTGCATGGAACGCCCTTGCAGAGCCTTATGCAAAAAATCCCCATTACCTTAATCTGTACAGGAATCATTTTGCTTATCATGGCACCCACAGCCTTATGAACTGGATGTGGAGCGGCATGGCCCTGCGCCATTTTTCAGCCGCAATCCTTGCCGGGGCAAAGCAGCCGCAAACTGCATACAAGCTTGGCTTCATTCCCGCCCGCAACCTTGATCATGCCATAAACCTTGCCCTGGAGCGCATGGGCAGGGATGCGTCTGTGACTTATCCGGTAATTCCGCCCCTTTTTGCCGCAGATGTTAAGGAGTAAGGCTTTTT
>JASEHB010000155.1 GCA_030018745.1 Desulfatibacillaceae bacterium
GAGGGACTAATAAAAACCGAACTAAATATACAGGATTCTAAAAAGTGGCTGAGGATCAAGTGTGATTTTGGCTTTATCATTCTTATGTCCTTTTGACTATGTCGTTATCCTTAAATTCTACATTCTGCCATTCCTGCAGGATAACTGCGGCAGAGCTATTCTCTTCTATCTTTTCTACCTGAACCTTGCCGATAAATTGCTCTTGCCGATAGACTGAGAGAACATCCCCTAATTCAAGCTCATTTGTTCTACCCAAGTCTACGACTACAAAGTTGTGCTCTTTATCCAGGGCCAAAACCTTTCCAGTTAAGCCAGGCCGACTCGCTATGACAATTTTGTCTAGTTCAATATTTATAGGAGTGCCGGTTAACTCCTCAACCCTTGCCTGCAAGAGCTTCTTTTCCTTAATCACCAAAAGTAGCTGGGCCTCGGCATCTTTTCTGGGGGGACTTGTATCTGCTTTTTCCGGCTGGCTGCGGATAATCGGCGGCATCATAATCATTGCAATGGGAATCCATGTGAGCGGCCTTTTCCGAATTCGGTTTCTGGACACGGAAAAGAGGCTTCATCCTGCAAAGCGGCCCCTGCGCGCAGCAGGAGCCTTTTTTGTGGGCATGGCCTTTGCCGCTGGTTGGACGCCCTGCATCGGCCCGATTTTAGGCTCGCTTCTCATCATTGCAGGCAGCCGGGAGACAGTAGGGCAGGGCACGGGGCTTCTGGCCCTGTATTCTGTTGGCCTTGCTCTGCCTTTTCTGCTGCTTGCGGCCTTTGCCCACAGGCTCATTGCCTTTCTTAAGGGGACAGTCCGCTTTATGCCCTACATAAACGCCTTTGCCGGGGCGCTACTTATTTTCATGGGCGTTATTCTTTTATTTAACAAGCTTTATCTCCTTGATTTTACAGGAATGTAAGCACAAACATAAACCAAAGCCTAAAGGAGTTTTTCATGCACCCCCTTGCCAGATTTTTTTTGGTTTTCCTGATTGCCGGATTTATGCTTGCAGCCTTTCCCGGCTGCTCGGATTCCAAAGAAAGCAACAGCCAGCTTGCAATGTCGGGCAAGCCCCAGGCCGGCCAGGCTGCGTCCGGCGGGGGAAAGGTGCAATGGGTTGCTTTGGAAACTGCAATGGAAAGTGCAAAAGAGCAGGACAAGCTTCTTTTTATAAATTTTTATACAGACTGGTGCGGCTACTGCAAAAAGCTGGATGCCCAGACCCTTGCAGACAAGACCGTTGCCGATGCTTTGAACAATCATTTCCTCTCCGCCAAAATCAATGGGGACAACAATCGCTCCCTTGCTGCCCAGTACCGTGTACGGGGCTTTCCCACCCTTGTCTTTGCCCGCCACGATGGCAGGCCGGTTTTCGTAATTCCAGGCTTTGTGGATGAAAAGTATTTTCTGGAGGCTTTGAAATTCGTCCATTCAGGGGCTTATGGACAGATGGGCTTTGAGGACTTTGTGCGGCAGGGTTTGGGCAGGCAATACGATTTTTCAAAATAGGGCAGCTTTCTTGCCCTTCTCTCAAAAGATGACAAAGCCTGCCCGCACAGGGTCATAGCCTGCGGCCCTGGCTTGTTCAAGGCTCATCCAGGTATCCGGCACAATGCCTGCGGCAAGGTCCTGACCAAAGGCCGTTTCCGTTCCGGGGCTTGTTCCGCCAATTAAAAAACCCTGCTGCCGGGGGATAAGCCCGGCAGGGTCAAGAGCTATAACGGCAATGTCATCATGGGTGGCGCTGCTGCCTTTGCGCTTTAAAAAGCGGGACAGGCGCATGGGGACCTCGTCCACATCAAAGGCGGACGCAACCTGGGCAACCATTGAATTTATGTCCAGGCCTGCAAGTCTTGCAACATCGCAAAGGCCGTCCGAAAAAAGAATCACCCGCCTGTTTGTCGGGGCAAGGGGAATGCGGAAAACCTTTTTTAAATCAGGTGAGCGCCCGGCAAAGTTCATGTCCGGCTCTGTTTCAAACTCCACGCATTTGTTTTTGGTATCCACCACCATTATGCGGCTGTCGCCGCCGCTTAAAATCACAGCAGATTTTTGGCCCTTCTTTTCTTCAATTGCCACAGCCGAAAAAGTGGCGGAAAGAATGTAGTCCTGTCGGGCAAAGGCCCGGTTGGCAAGGGCAAGCCATTGCTCCTGGGTTTGGGGGGCAGGCTCATGGGTAAGATATCGGCCTATGCGGCCCAGAAACGAGCTGCTGGCAGATGGAAAACGCTCCGAGCCATCCGAAACCGCAAAAAACAGGTTGGCAAAGTCTGCAAGCAGGCAGTCACCATTGCCGTAGCAGGAGGCCTTTTTCTCTGAACCTGTGGCAAGGCAGGCGCTGGCCCGGCCCGGCAAGGTGACCGCCCTTAAAGCCAGGTTTACCGAAAAATCCGCAGGTTGCATACGGCCTTAATCGAGTATCCTGAAATACAGAATGTCACGGATTGTGCCTTTGCGCTCCTCTGCAAAAACCGGCTCGACCCGTGCCCCAATTTTTATGGGGCGGGCTTCATTGAGCTCCACAAAATGCTGAAAGCGCGTATCCGCGCCGTCAAAGCGGATAAAGCCATAGCCGTATGGCACGGGCTTCTGCTTGCCGGTTTCCGGGTCTATGAAGGCGTAGCGCACTATGGTGAAAGTGTCTATCACCCCTTGGGGGCCGACTTCCAGCCACTCCTTGTTTTCCACAAAGCAGTCTCCGCATACACGCCTGGGCGGGGTATATACCTTGCCGCAGGCAGGGCATTTAATGCCCACAATGCGCCTGTTTTCCTTAAGTTCATGGAAAAACTTGCTGCCGTGCAGTCCCACTGCATAGTTGAAGGGCTGAACAGCATCTCCTGAACTGATGACCAGATGATCGCCTCGGGCCATGATGACTTTCCTTTTGCTAAAAATTGAAATGCCTCAAAAAGCCTCTCTTTAAGGGCAGGCATTGAAATTTAAAAATCGGGCTTCTGCTTGCCGTAGAGCAGAATATCCGTCCAGAAGCAGCCGCCAAAACCTGTGGAAACCGCCAGGTTGACATCCGGCACCTGACGGGCGCCGCCCTTGCCCATTATCTGGGTGCAGGCTTCGGCGCAGCGGATAAGCCCGGTTGCGCCTATGGGGTTGCAGGCAATGACCCCGCCGGAAGGGTTGATGGGAAGCTCGCCGCCCATGTCCGTGGCTCCGCTCCAGATGTATTCCGCACCCTTGCCCCGCGGGATTATGCCCATTGCCTCTATCCAGATTATTCCTGCAAAGGAATAGGGCTGATAAAGCTCAATCACATCAATCTGTTTTCTAGGCTCGGTGATGCCCGTCTTTTTCCAAAGCTCGGCAGCAGCGTATTTCATGGAGTCAATTTCGCCAAGGTTCAGATCCCCCACATAGGTGTAGGTGTGGCGGTTGGCGGTTCCCCAAACCCAGGCAGGGGTGGGGCATATCTTTTGGGCCACATCCTCGCTGGCCATGATTACAGCGCAGGCCCCGTCTGTTCTGGGGCAGACATCCAGAAGGTGAATTGGGTCGCTCAACATGGGCGAGGCCAGCACCTCCTCAAGGGTCACTTCCTGCCTCAACTGGGCATAGGGGTTGTTGCAGGCGTGCTTGCGGTCGCGCACGGAAACCCTGGCGGCGTCCTTATCTGTTATGCCAAACTCGGTCATGTAGGCCATGCCCTCGGCGGCCAGCCCGGCAATTGCGCCTGCAAACACAAGCCTGTCCCAAATGGGGTCAAAGGCTGTTGTTATGGCCCCTGTGGTGTCGGACTCGGAATTCTTTTCCCATCCAATTATAAGCACCTTCTCGAACAGCCCGGAAGCCACCATGTGGTAGCCGCCGATGGCCAGAGTGCTGCCCGTTGTGCCGCCTGTGGTCAGCTTGATGATGGGTTTCATCCATCCGCCGGACCCGTCCACGCTCCAGCAGTCAACATAGTTGATGCCCTCAAAATGATCCATGTTGCCTATGACAATGGCATCAATGTCGTTTATGGTAAGCTCTGCATCGGCAAGAGCTGTTTTCACGGCCTCGTGAATAAGCTCCTGGCCGTTGACATCGGGCCTGTGGCTCTTGTGCATGGTCTGGCCTGTGCCTACAACTGCCACGCGTTTTTTGGCCATTTTACGCCTCCTTGAAAAGGCTGTTTATTTTTTTCCGGCAAGAAAGAGCCGGTAAAGTCTTTAAGGCTGATTTGCAGGCCTCTTTAAAAAAAGCCCGCAAAGCGGCCTGCTATTTGTCTGCGCCAAGCACCCACACGCAGTGGGACTGGCCTGCCACTCCGTTAAGGCCCTGGGCCACCGCGGTTTTTGCGCCGTCCTTCTGAACCGCCCCTGCCTCGCCGCGAAGCTGGCGAACGCATTCGGCAATGCGGTAAAGCCCGGCGGCAATAACAGGATGCCCGGACAAAAGCCCGCCCGAAGCATTTACAGGCAGCTTTCCGTTGACGGCAAAATCGCCTTTTTCCAAAAGGGATGCAGCCTGGCCCGGCTCGCATATTCCAAGCCCTTCCAGCCACATCAACTCCTGGTAGGAAAAGGCGTCATAGACCTCTGCAATGTCAATCTGCTTTGTCGGGTCGGTAATGCCTGCCATTGCGTAAGCCTTCTTTGCGGCAGCCACCAAAGAGCGCGGGTCGGCAAGGTCGCGATCTCCCAAAAAGTAGGCATCCGAGGTGAAGGCCGCACCCTTTACCCACACGGGTTTTTTGCAGAGCTTTTTGGCCTTTTCCTCATTTGCAAGGATGATGGCGCAGCAGCCGTCCGAAACGGGCGAGCAATCCAGCTTGCGCAGGGGGTCTGCAATCATCTCCGAGGCAAGGACATCATCAACGGAAATATCCATGGGCAGTTGCGCGTAGGGGTTATGCTTTGCATTGCCGTGGTTTTTGACTGATACCAGGGCTGTCTGGCGGCTTGTTAAGCCGTGCTTTTCCATGTAGGCCCTTGCCTGCATGGCGCAGCCGCTTATCATGTCCGGGCCTAGCGCCCTTTCATATATGGGGTCAAAAGCCGCATTGGTTATAAGGCTTGAAATGGATTCCGACCCCTTGGTGTGACCTGTGACAAGGGTTGTTCCATAGGAGCCTGAAAGGATGCGCGCCATGCCGTAAAAGGCTCCGAAGGTGCCGTCCCCTTCCACGCAGGAGCAATTTTTCTCCCGCACGCCGGAGGCATCCCCCACAGCCATGCACGAGATTGTGCGGCCATCCCAGAAGTCATTTGATGTGGTGATGACATTGTCCACATCCTTTATGGAGATCCCCGCATCCGCGAGTGCCGCATTCACGGTTTCCCAGGCCATATCCGCAAAGTTGTGGGTCTTGTAATTGGCCTTTATGGGGATCATGCCTATGCCTATGATGGCGATGTTTTCCATGGCAAACTCCGCAATAGGTTGCGCAAAGGCCGGGTAAAATCAAAACCGGCCAAAAATGTTTCAGACCGGCTCAAAGTGCGAAATATCGGTTATGTGGCCCTTGGGGTTTTCGGAAAAAACAGGTTTGACAGCCAGGCCGGTATGCACTTTTTCCGGGGCAATATTGTCCAGAATGTGAAGCATGGCCGTATCTGCGCCGTCCGGACGGATAAGGGCGAAGATGACAGGCGGATTGCGCTTGCCAAGAGCCGCAAGTTTTCTGGTGACCACGGTGAAGGTTACAACGGTTCCTTCTCCTGAAAGGCTTACCCAGCTATTGGTGTCCACAAAGCATTCGGGGCAGGTCTTGCGTGGCGGTACAAACACCTTGCCGCATTTGTCGCATTTTGTGGCAGCCAGCTTTTTGTCATGGGCAATTGTTTCAAAAAAACGCGAGGCTGTCTTGCCTGCCCACCAGTTGTAGGGAACGCCTATACGGCTTTCGTAAACCAGGGGCGTTACTTTGGAAAGGTCCTGTTCCATGGGGCTTCCTTTCAATGCGGCCAAAAACCGCGTAAAGGATGGCAGCAGGGCTTTTTTGGGGAGGAGCTTTTTCCGCGCTTTATCAAGGTTCTCCAAAAGCTTGCGGATTTCCCAAAAAACCGGAATTAGGGCTTTTTAATGAGCATAGTGCATTGCCGGAGGCCTTTTTACAAGGCCGGGCTTTGAATATTGCCTCCAAAGAAAAACATTTTCAGCAAACCGGGTCAAGAACAATTTGAACCTAATTCAAAAACCGTAATCAGGTTCAATGGATTGAGCCTGCCCAAAACCTCCGGCAAAAAACGAAAGTCCCTGTCTTTGCAAAAGTCCGGCAAAGATGTTTTTTTCAGGCAAGCCTTTCTTTTTATAAAGAGCTCCATTAACATCTAGCTCTATAATTTTTTTTATTTCTGAACATAGAATAGCATGAGGGCCGTCGGGAAGA
>JASEHB010000156.1 GCA_030018745.1 Desulfatibacillaceae bacterium
CTTCAGACTTTTAAGCCCGGTTTTTAATCGGGATTCATTGCTTTTCTGAAACCAGCAGAGTTGCCGGATCAAGAACAAGATTTCCTATTGAACCCTCTGCGCCAAGCAGGGGTTTGACGCACACGCAGCCGCTTTGGGGCGCCAGCAAAATGGCGCTTTCAAACAGATCCGCAACCTGGGCAAAGCCTTCGGGCAGGCCGGTTTTCTCGTCCGTGCCGTCTTCCCTGTGAATGCGGATGGCAAACCAGGCTCTTAAGTGGTATTCCTTTACCATGAGTTCCAGGCCGCTTAAAACCTCTCTTGATGCGCTCTTTAGGTCCAGGCCGTCCACAAGAAGAACCTGGGGATGAAAGATGCCCTGCTCCGAAAGATCGGCCACCCGCTCCTCAAGCCGGTAGGCGTTAAATCCCTCCAGGGCAAAGGTCATGATAAAGCGGTAGGGCAAAATGGCCTCCCACGGATCCAGGCTTTTAGCTTGTTCGTGGCGGGCTGCAATGTGGCCGAAAACCTCCTCGTACCAGAGGCAGACCTTGCGCACCGGCTGATCCAGGCTCACATGAAGCACATTCCTGCCGGCAAGCAGGTTTTCAATGGCTATCTGCACCAGGACAGCGGTTTTGCCCACCCCTGCGCGGGCAAGCACTGCGCCAATTCTGCCTTCAGACAAAACAGCCCCATAAGGCGCGGCAATATGGTTCAAGACAGGCGTTTGGCTTTCCTGTTGGGACATGGTTAAAAACCTTTCACTTATGGGCAGCGTTTTAAGGCACGCAACTGTTATCGCAAAAAAGCGCGAGTTTTGTTTTAATCCTTTCCGGCAGCTTCCCTATGCTTTTCCTTTAGGGCAACTGCAACGGATTCGGGTACCTTGCGGTACTGGGCAAACTCCATGGTGAACTGTGCCTTGCCCTGGGTGAGGGAGCGCAGGGCCGTGGCATAGCCAAACATTTCCGAAAGGGGCACATCTGCCTCGATCACCGTCATGGCGCCTTCTTCCATTGTGCCTGCAATTATGCCACGGCGCTGGTTCAAAGATCCCATGACCGAGCCTTGGAACTCGGTGGGCGTTTCGACCGCCACCTTCATTATTGGCTCCATTATAACAGGCCCGGCCTTTGGGTAGCACTCCCTAAAAGCCATGCGTGCGGCTGTGGAAAAGGCCATTTCAGAGGAGTCCACCGCATGGGAGTTGCCGTCATTTAACACAATGCGGACTCCTGTGATGGGAAAGCCCACAAGGGGGCCTTTTTGCAGGCTTGAGGCAAAGCCCTTTTCGCAGGCCGGAATAAACTGGGTGGGCACCGTGCCGCCGCGAACCTCGTTCACAAATTCAAAATCTCCCTCTGTTGCAGGCTCTATGTAGCCAACCACCTTGGCGTACTGGCCTGCGCCGCCCGTCTGCTTCCTGTGGGTGTAATCAAACTCCGCCCTGCCGGTGATTGTCTCCCGAAAGGCCACCTGGGGTCGGCCGATGGTTACCTGGGCGCCGTATTCCCGGCGCATTCTCTCCACATAAACATCCAGATGCAGCTCGCCCATGCCTGCAATCAGCGTTTCGCCGGTTTCGGCATCCACATGGCTGGTAAAGGTGGGGTCTTCTTTGACAAAGCGGGAAAGGGCCTTGGACATCTGCATCTGGGCCTTGTTGTCAGATGGGGTGATGGACAGGCTGATGACAGGCTTTGGCACATGCATACTGGTCATGGAATAATAAAGCTTCGGGTCAGTGAATGTGTCGCCGGATGCGCAGTCCACCCCGAAAATCGCGCCTATGTCGCCTGCATGAAGGATCTCGATATCCTCCATCTGGCTTGCGTGCATTCGTACAAGGCGGCCCACCTTTATTTTTTTGCCGGTGCGGGAGTTTTGAACCGTGTCGCTTTTCTGGAGGGAGCCTTGGTAAATCCGCATATAGGTAAGCTGGCCGAAGCGTCCGTCCTCCAGCTTGAATGCAAGGGCCACAAGGGGCTTTTTGTCGTCTGCAATCAGGTTCACGGGTGCTGAATCCGCTGCAAGGTC
Source organism: Desulfatibacillaceae bacterium (assembly GCA_030018745.1). Taxonomy (GTDB): domain Bacteria; phylum Desulfobacterota; class Desulfobacteria; order Desulfobacterales; family Desulfatibacillaceae; genus JAGVAW01. Next base: position 2,020 of record JASEHB010000156.1, read on the forward strand.
CAGGGCCGTGTTTTCCACCTCACCGGGGTGTGGCAGATAAAGGGTGACTGCATCCAGAAGCGGCTGAACGCCCTTGTTTTTATAGGCCGAGCCCATGAATACCGGGGTGATTTTCCTCTCCAGAGCGGCTTTTCGAATGGCCCTTACAAGCAGGGCCTGGCTTATCTGCCCACCCTCCAGAGCTTCTTCCATCAGCTCGTCATCATGCATGGATGCAGCATCAATGAGAGCCTCGCGACGGGCTGCAACTTCGGCTTTGAGAGATTCGGGTACTTCCTCTTCGCGAATCTGCGCTCCGCCTTCGCCGTCAAAATAAAGGGCCTTGTTTTTAATCAGATCAACAATTCCGGCAAAATCGCCCTCCAGGCCGATGGGAATCTGCATGAGAACAGGGTTGTGAAGCAGTTTGGTTTTAAGCTGCTCTGCAACGCGGAAGGGGTTTGCGCCAACGCGGTCGCATTTGTTCACAAAGGCTATGCAGGGAACCTTGTAGCGGGCCATCTGCCGGTCAACGGTTATGCTCTGGCTCTGCACCCCGCCCACAGCGCACAGCACCAGCACAGCGCCGTCAAGCACCCTTAACGCCCGCTCCACCTCTATGGTGAAATCCACATGGCCGGGTGTATCAATAATGTTGATGACAAAGTCCTTCCATGCGGCATAGGTGGCGGCGCTGGCAATGGTTATGCCCCGCTCGCGCTCAAGCTCCATGAAGTCCATTGTCGCCCCGACACCGTCCTTGCCACGGACATCGTGCATGGCGTGAATGCGCTGGGTGTAATACAAAATGCGCTCTGTAAGCGTTGTTTTACCCGCATCAATGTGTGCGCTTATGCCAATGTTGCGTACGCGGGTCAGTTCCCGTTTCATGCTTTTTTTGCTCCAGAAAATGCTTTCCGGGAAAACCTTTCTCTCATGCAGCCCGTCTGCATAAAAAGGAATGCCCGGAAAATTAATTATACCAGCTTTAAAGGGCCAACACGCTCTGCCCGAATTGCCAGAACCGTCTCTAGTATATGGCCTTGACCCTTCTGTCAAGGCAAATGTGGACATTTGCCCTGCCTAACGATTTTTATCAGGGAAAAAGGGCGGGAAAATAGGGTTGAGATAAGATTTGACAGGAAAGGAATTGATAAGGGCCAGCCCCTTTGCGTATGAGCCAAGGTGCTTGGAATAGCTCTTGTAGATGCTGCGGATGAATCCTGAAAATCGCTTCCAGTCGTTCATGCGCAGAAAAGCATAATCAAGGAGCTTTTCCACCTGCCAGGGGGCCATATTTGGATGGTTCCATGTGAGATGCTTGGTGTCGAACTTGTCCCAGTTTTTTTCAAATATGCCGTATTTGTTGTCTATTTCATCCCAAAGGGCTGTGTCGGGATAGGGGGTCAAGGCGGTTGTCTGCACAAATCCAAAACCATAATTGTAAACTGTTTCAATCTCCTCAATGGTGGACTCATAGGTGGCCCGCTCATTGCCTATCATGTAATAGCCCCAGATGTAGCGGTCCCTTTTGTAAAGCTCCTCCTTGAGGTGGAGAATGGAGCCGGGAACAAGCTTCTTTTTCCAGGACTTGAGCACCTCCGGATCAACGCACTCTATGCCTATGCCCACGCCCATCAGATAAGAGCGGCTCCAGTGATCCAGATGCTTTAGGGCATTCTCGTAGCGGGTCTGCACGCTCCAGAAAAGCCGGTGCTTGCGAAGAAGCTCAACCACCTGCTCTGTATGCTCTGAAAAGGTGCCGAAGTTCTCGTCAAGGATTGCCACCCAGTCCACACCGTTTTTTTTGTACCAGCCCAAAACCCGGTCAATGGATTCTATTGGAACTTTGGTGGGCTTGGGCGCAAAGCTGGGGGTCTGGCAGAAGGTGCACTGCATGGGGCAGCCCCTCTGGGTCTGGAGCTGGGCCACCCGCTGAACCCGGAAAGGCAGGGGCTTTATCCACCACTGATCCACAAGTGGCGGGTGAATTAAGGTTTCGATCTTGTGGCCGAGGTGCTCTGCAATTTCGAACTCGCAGTAGCCCTTCCACACCTTGTCAAAGCGGTCTGCAATAAAGGGGTTGGCAGCCCCGTAGTTGCCACCCCATATCTGGGGCACGCCCTTTTCGCGGGCAAAATCAATCATTTTAAGCACGCGGTTGGTGCTGCTGGTATGAAAGGAAAAGCCCGCAACATCAAAGCCCTCGGCCAGCTTTGCCTCATACTGCTGCCAGGTGGGGAACTCCAGAATTTCTATTGAAGGTATATTCTGCTTCAAAAAGCGCAGGCCGTAGGAGATTTTCAGGGGATAGGAAATACGGTAGGGCTGGGTGGAGTTGGTTTTAAAATAGTCGTACCAGCCGTTGTTATCAATATAGTGGGTTGTAAAAAGGATTTTCACTTTGCTTTTCCGTTACAAATCTTCTTTGGGGCGGCGGCTGCCGTTTTCAAGGTCTTTTTGGCCTGACAGCGGCGGGAAAAAATAAGGCTCCTTCTCATAATGCCTGTAGCTCTTATAGGGGAAGAGGCTGATAAGGGCAAGGCCCTTTGCATAGGAGCCAAGGTGTTTTGAGTAGCTTTTGTAGATGCGCCAGATGAACCTTGAAAGCCGCTTTGTGCTGCCCACGCTCTCGCAGGCAAAGTCCAAAAGCTTTTCCATCTGGCCTGGCTTTATATGGGGGTGGTTCCATGTGAGATGCTTGGTGTCGAATTTATCCCAGTCCTTTTCAAAGATGCCGTATTTTGTGTCTATTTCCTCCCAAAGGGGGGTGTCGGGAAAGGGCGTTAGAATGGTCATCCAGATGTAGTCAATGTCATATCTGGTGACTGCCTCGATTTCCGCTATGGTGGATTGGTAAGTGGCATTGGGGTTTCCCAGTATGTAGTAGCCGAATATGTAGCGGTTTCGCCGATGCACCTCGTCAGCCAGATCCAGAAGGGCCTGGGGCGAAAGATTCTTGTGCCAGTCCTTCAAAGTTTGCGGATCAATGTTTTCTATGCCCACCCCAAAGCCCATGAGATAAGCATCGCACCATTGGTCCAAAAATTTGGTTGCTGTTTCCACCCTTGTCTGGGTTGTCCAGAAGAGCCGGTATTTTTTTAAAAGCTTGACCACCTCGCGGGAGTGGTCCTCCAAAAGCCCGAAGCTTTCGTCATGGATGCCAACCCAGTCCACCCCGTGCTCCTTGAAGTAGCGCAGGGTTTCATCCACGCTCTCAAGGGGTATGGGCGTACTTTTTGGCGCCCATCGGGGTGTTTGGCAGAATGTGCACTTCATGGGGCAGCCCCGCTGGCTCTGCATCTGCCCCACCCGCTGCACACGGAAAGGCAGGGGCCTTATGTACCAAGTGTCGATTATGGGCGGATGGCGCAGCCGGTCAATCTTCACGCCCAGATAATCGGCAATGTCGTACTCTGCATAGCCTGGGAAAACCTTGTCAAAAAGGCCCAAGGTCCCTGGCGTGGTTATGCCGTAGTTGCCGCCCCAAAGCTCTTTGACCCCGGCATCCCTTGCGGCCTTTGCCATTCGTGCCACCCTCTGGGTCTGGGCCGAATAAAAGGAAAACCCCACAATGTCCCATCCTTGGGAGAGCTTTTTTTCGTACTGTTCCCAGGTGGGGAACTCCAATATTTCAATGCCGGGAATATTCTGCTTTATGCAGGAAAGGGCGTGGGAGTGCTTGACATGATAGACCATCTGCACCCGGCTTGGCTTGTTGTGGGAAAAATACTCGTACCAGCCGCCAGGCTCAATGTAATAGGTGGTCAGAAGAATTTTTGGAAGTTTTGTTGTCATGCCACAAAAATATCAGACTGCAAGTGAAAAAGCATTGCCGGGAGAAAAAATTTTCAGGAGTTTCATCTGCCCAAAACCATTTTATATCAATAAAACAAGACTATATAATGGGCCGAGCAGTGTCTGGGCCAAATAACCTTAACACAAAAACGCTTTTTATGGAAAACCGGTATTTTATTGCGCCCGCAGCTTTCTTGTTGGGCTACGAAAATCTGGAAATGCTCTTGGGCCAGATAAAACGCAATAGCCGGATTTTCTAGCTCAACCTACCTGGCTACCCGGCTTTCGAGCGAAGTGCAACACAGCCCCATTTCCCTGAACCTTCCAGGTACGGGGCTTGGCCAAATGGCCGGGGGCAAGGCTTGCGAGCTGGGCAAGGATGAGGCCGCACCTGTCAGCGCTCTTTCTTTTTAACCCTCAACCTTGGGGGCTTGGCCAAATGGCCGGGGGCAAGGCGCACGAGTGAGAAAGGAGGGAGCATACTCAAAGTATGTGACCGACTTTCGAGCGAAGTGCAAC
>JASEHB010000157.1 GCA_030018745.1 Desulfatibacillaceae bacterium
CCATATGGAGCAGGAAACCCATATCATCCCAATAGCGTTAATAATCCTTATGGGCGCTATGGTAGCCCGTACAGCTCAAATTCCGTAAACAACCCATACGCAACTGATACGCCAAAACTATATGACAGCCGAGGAAATTATCGTGGGAAATTAAGTAACAACCCTTATGACCCTGACTCGATATCAAATCCATATAGCCAATATGGCAACCCCTATTCGCCTGATAGCATTAATAATCCCTATGGCGCTGGCAATCCGTATTCATCAGATAGTCCTACCAATCCTTACGGGTCGGGTTGGAAGATTATAGGAGATGATTAAAAATTAACTTACTGCAATCGAAACAAAAGAGCCAAATGCTGGGATAGAAAATCCGGCAAGTAGGTCTGGTGGCTCCTGCACAACGGCCCCCCCAAAATCTCTTTTCCCCTCTTTTTTCTTCTTTTTTGCCTGTTACAGGCTTATCACCTTATCTGCAAGCTGCATGGAGGTTATGATATCGAGCATATTGGTGGTCTGGCCTACCTGTTTTTTATCCATGAGGTCAAAGTGGGTGAGGCAGGTGCCGCAGACAAGGATGGAAATGCCGCTGTCTGCCAGTTTTTGCAGGTCTTCAAGAACAGGCGAGCCGGTTGTGGCAAGCTTCACGCCGTTATTTACCAGCACCAGCCGCCAGAGGTCCGGCCCCATTTCGTTTACTGTTTTTATAAAGCTTATCAGAAGTTTTCTGCCAAGCTCGTCATCGCCAAAGCCTATGCGGTCTGTGGGGCAGAAGATGAGGATTTTTGAGGCTTTTTCGGCGCCTGTTGCTTGGGCGGGTTGGGCTTTTGGGGCTTTTTGGCTGCCCGGCCTGCCTGTGATTTCAAAGCTGCCTTCCTGCTGGCTCACTTCAACCTCATAGCCCTGCAAGGCAAGGAAGCGGCTCACATTCTCCTTTGCTGCAAGGTTATCCACAATAAGTGTTACGGGGCCTGCATCGGCGGATTCTGTTGCCTGTTTTGCCATAAGCACGGGCCTGGGGCAGGCCAGCCCTGTGCAGTCTATTTTCTGCATGGTTTTCCCCTTTGGCAAAAGCCCTTTGTTTTTGCAAACCATTATCATAAAAGCCTGGTTTTTAAAGCGCCAAGCTTGAATTTTAAAGCTATCCCTTGTTAGGATGGAAAGTCAAAGAGATGTTTTCTATGGCAAATATGCCTGCCATAGACCGGCCTTTGCGTAAGGGGCCGGATTTTATGCAAAAGGCGGGTATGCGCCTGCTGACCAAAAAAGGAGAAAGATATGAAAAGCCGCATTGCCAGGGCTATTGGCCTGGAGTTTTCGCCGGTGGCGGTATCGTGGACAGACAAGATGCCCCAGGATGCAAAGCAGTTCAAAAAGGGCAGGTTCGGGTGTGTGATGTTCATGCTGGCGGCTGCTGCGCGGGGCAAGACAGCCGTGTTCGACCGGGAAACCTACGGGTGCTACGGCGGAGGCGTGGGGCTTGGCTTTGGCAACACCTACAAGGCTTTTCCAGGCGGCGAGGAGGGCTTTTGCCGCTTCCTTTCAACCGGCAACAAAGGCTCGGCCCAGGGCGAGCAGATTGCCGAGCAGCTTAAACCTTTTGTGCGCCAGGAGTTTTACGATGATTTTATGCTGGGCGAGCGCTACCTTAAAAGCCCGCAGCTTGTGGAAAAGTTCATCCAAAACCTGCCCATAACCGATGTGCCGCAGAAATATGCTGTTTTTCAGCCCCTCTCCGCTGTGGATGAAAAGGAAAATCCGCCGGATATTGTGGCTTTTCTGGCAGACATGGATCAGCTTGCAGCCCTTGTGATTTTTGCCAACCACAGCCGCCAGACAAACGACAATGTGACAATTCCCTGGGCAGCAGGCTGTCAGACCCTTGCCCTTTATCCCTTGCAGGAATCCCGCTCAAAAAACCCCAGGGCTGTTGTGGGCCTAACCGATATTTCCGCACGGCTTTATGTGAAAAGGGCGCTCAAAAGGGACCTGATGAGCTTTGCCGCGCCCTTTGCCCTGTTTAAGGAAATGGAGGAAAATCTGGACAACAGCTTTGTGGAGAGAACCACCTGGAAAGAGCTTGTGGCTTTAAAAAAGGGATGACGGCGAGATGGAAAGCCTGGCTGTTGGATTTTGAGGCGCAGGCCCTGACAGGGGCTTTACGGCTTTTCTTCTGCGCCCTGCCCGTCTTCAATTTCCGGCACCACTATGTTGCGGTAGTTGGCCTTGTAGATTTCGGCCAGGGTAAGAAACAGGGTAACCACCAGGGGGCCGTAGATAACGCCAATAATTCCGAAGATTTGCAGGCCGCCAACAATGGCCAGGAATACCAGCAGGGGGTGCATCTGCATTCTGCCCCCCACAAGGCGCGGCTTTAAAATGTATTCCGCAAAGCTGCTTAAAAGCGCAAAGAAGATGAAAAGGCCTAAAGCTGCGGCCACCCTGCCCTGCACAAAAAGGATGACAGAGGCGGGAACCATGATGGCGCTTATGCCCACTATGGGCAAAAAGGCCAGAATGGCCATGACAGCGCCCCAGAGCAAAGGCGAGCCTATGTTCAAAATCCAGAAGGCCACGCCCCCGGCCACGCCCTGCAAAAGCCCGCAAAATCCGTTGCCGATAAGTATGGCGCCGGACATATCCTTGAATTTTTGTATTATCCTGCGGTCCTGCTCTTCAGGCAAAGGCGAGAGATCCACAGCGTAGTCGGCAAACTTTGAGCCATCCAGCAAAAAGAAATAGGTCACAAGGAGCATGAAGAAGAAATAAAGCACAAAGCGCAGTATGTTGCCTGCAATGGCGTTTGCCTGGCTCCACAAAAATCCGCCCACCACACGGCCCGTGTCCTGCAGGGCGCGGTTAATGTCCTCTGTGGAAAAGTGGATGCCGTAGCGCTCGGAAAAGGCAGTGGTTCTTTCCAGTATGCTGCTTGTGACCAGCAGCTCGCGGATCTGCTGGTCAAAGGCCCTGTCCCGCGCAAGGGTGTAAAGCTCGTAGGCCTCGTTGGACAAAAGCCCCACAAAGAGCACAATGGGGATGAAAAGCACGAAAAAAACCAGCACGCAGGTTAAAAGCGCGGCTGCCTTGGCGGGCATTTTCTTTTTAAGGCCCTTGAAAAGGGGCGAAAAAACACCCGTGACCACAAAGGCGATTACAAGAACGGATATGAAAGGCTTGATGAGCCAGCCCAAGAGGCCCAAGGAAAGGAAAAAAAGGGCAAGGAAAAACCCGAACACAAGCCATGCGTGATTGCGGTGGCGAATCATGCTGCCTCCAGGGCCGACCCCTTTTTTGACCGGCACGCCTGAATTAAGGCCGCCTTGCATCAACTTCGCAAATGGACTGCTCCGATATCGGGCCTTGTGTAGTAATCATGAATCTGCAAAGCAAACACAAAAGCTATGCACACAAGGGCTGCAAGGGTGAAACCGGCTGGTACGGCCAGAATGCCCCATCCCCGGTTGGTAAACCCTGCATAAAACACCACCATCAAAATCACCCAAAGGGCTGCCTGCCACGGCTCTAACAGGCGGCCTATGCGCTTTCCCACAAGGGCCTGCCAGGGGGCTGCAAGGCGTCTTTTGGTGGCCATGCGAACAAGGAACCTGGCCTCCTGGCCGGTAACCAGATCGTATCCGCCAGCCGGAAGGCTTGCCGCATCCGGCATGAAGCGGCGTTTTTCCTGGCCGCTTTCCGGGTCATAAATTATTGTCTTTTGGCTTGGCCTGCCGTTTTCCCAAAAGCTTTTCTGGGCAAGCGCCCCGTCTGGCAGCCAGTCTGCCCAGGGGCCGTGCATTTTCCCTTCCACAAAAAGGCCCTCGCTCTGCTTGCTGCCGTTTTCCCACCACTTGGTCCAAAGGCCGGTTTTAAGGCCGTTTTCGTAGCTTCCCTGCATCTGGAGCGCCCCGGAATCATACCAGAAGCTCCAGGGGCCGCTGCGCCTTCCGTCAACAAGCACACCCCTTGCGTAGGGGCGGCCCCATTCCCAAACCCGCAGAGAAAGGGGCTGATAGATTGTGCGGCTGTACTGGGTTTGCGGCATGGCTAATTTTTTTCCGGATTGAACAAAGATTGACCAAACAGAGACAAAGCCCCCTCCGCCCTTATGGAAAGGGGCTTCTGGCTGTTCCTTGACAGGGAAAAGCTCTGCCGGAGGGCATTTTTTTGCCAATCAAAGCCTTTTTGGGCGGCAATAACCGGGTCAGTGATGGGCGCTGCCCTCTATCTCCTTTGGAGCCTCCATGCCCTTTGTTATAAAAAGGACTGCCAGGGCATAGAGAAGAACTTCGTAAACCACCACCCAGGTGTAGGTTTCGCCTGTGTATTTGTAGATTATGCCTCCGCCTATGATGGCCGGAACCATTGTGAAAATGAGAACAGCAAGCCTTTGAACCAGCATTTTTCTCTCCTTTGATCTTTTCTGCGGCAAAAAAAACTCAAATTAAAACATAAGTAAAACGAACAGTTAAATCAATGGGCTTTGGGCTTTTGCTCCAAGGGCTTAATCCGGGCAGATTACCCCTTGAAGCCCAAGGGCCTTTCATCAGCACAAATATGCTTTAGCCCTTGAAATTTTTCAAGGGAAAAGCGCTGTGTGTATGCAAACAGCCTGTTTATCGCGTCACTATCATGGCCATGCCCATGCCGCCGCCTATGCACATGGAGACAAGGCCTGTGCCGTAGCCCTTGCGCTCCATGAGGTGCGTCAGGGTCACCATCTGCCGTGCGCCTGTTGCGCCGATGGGGTGCCCCAGCGATATGCCGCTGCCAAGCTCGTTTGGCTTTGTTATGGGGATGTTAAGATCCCTCATGCAGGCAATGGCCTGGGATGCAAAGGCTTCGTTTAACTCAATGGCCTCGATGTCGTCAATTTCCATGCCTGCAAGGGCAAGCGCCTTGCGGATGGCAGGCACAGGGCCAAGGCCCATGTAGGCCGGGTCAATGGCAGCCGAGGCAAAGGAGCGGATTTTCACCAGGGGGGTAAGGCCCAGGTCCGCCGCCTTTTGGGCGCTCATCATCAGCACTGCCGCTGCGCCGTCATTTATGCCCGAAGCATTACCCGCCGTGACTGTGCCTTCTTTGGCAAAAGCAGGGCGCAGCTTGGCCATTTTCTCCAGGCTGGTATCCATGGGCCGCTCGTCAGTGTCAACAGCCACATCACCCTTTTTCTGCTTCAACACAACAGGGATTATCTCCTTTTTAAAAAGGCCGTCTGCAATGGCCTTGCGCGCGCGGGTGTGGGAGAGCACGCCAAGCTCGTCCTGTTCCTGGCGGCTTATTTTGTAGGTGTTGGCGATGTTTTCGGCTGTCATGCCCATGTGATAGCCGTAAAAGATTTCATAAAGGCCGTCAAACACCATTAAATCGGTGATTTCGCCCTTGCCGGTAAGCTCCATGCGGTGGCCCCAGCGGGCCTTTTGCAGGGCCATGGGCGCATTGGACATGCTCTCCTGGCCGCCTGCCACAACAACATCGGCAGCGCCGGTCATTATGGCCTGGGCTGCAAGGGCGATTGCTTTAAGGCCCGAAGCGCAGACCTTGTTTATGGTGAAGGCCGGGGTCTGGCGGCACAGGCCTGCCCTTATGGTGGCCTGCCGTGCGGGATTCTGCCCCTGGCCCGCCTGGAGAACATTGCCCATGATAACTTCATCAATGTTGACAGGGGCCTTGCCTTCATCCCACGAAGAATACTGCTGCTCCAGCGCAATAAGCCCGGAGTCGGCAATGGCCTGGGGGGCCAGGGCCAGCACCTTATTGTCTGCAACCGGGCGCAGACCTGCCCGGCTCACGGCCTCGCGGATGACAAGACTGCCAAGCTCAACTGCCGTAACATCCTTCAGCGAGCCGCCAAAGTTGCCTATGGCTGTGCGCGCTCCGCTCACAATGACTGCTTCTTGCATTTTGCTCCCTTTCCATAAAAAAAAATTCGGCCAGCGCCTGCTTTATTTTGAAGTAAAAGGCTTTGGCCCAACAGGGTTTGCCTTGAACGGTTTCTTATAACGGTTTGGCATCAAACTGTAAAGCCTTCTATGGATGGGCGGTCCCAGGGAAAGGATGGCAAGGCGCGCAAGCGAAAAATGAGGGAGTGTACTTTTAGAATCGTAGGTCGGGCTAGAAAATCTGGCCTGTGACATTTCCGGAGGCTTCTGGCCTTGTTCCAGATTTGCGTAGCCCGACAATAAATCATTTTCCAATTTCCCGCGCAACGCCGCCCTTCACCAAACTCCTGGCGGCTCCAGGGAAAGGATGGCAAGGCGCGCAAGCGAGAGGCGAGGGAGTGTACTTCTTGTACATGACCAAGTTTTGATGCGAAG
>JASEHB010000158.1:0-222 GCA_030018745.1 Desulfatibacillaceae bacterium
ATGCAGCCACCCGGACATTTTTACCGCCGTATTTCCATGAAAAAGGGCTACCGGGTCTGTGCTGCCGGCCCGGAGCGCATTTTCTTTTGCCAGATAAGCAAAACGGGGCTGGCCACATAGATAGATGAATAGGTTCCCACCAATATGCCCACAAGAAGCGCCAGGGCAAAGTTCTGAAGTATTTCGCCGCCCAACAGATAGAGCGATGTAACAACCATAAGG
>JASEHB010000158.1:232-6283 GCA_030018745.1 Desulfatibacillaceae bacterium
TGTCAGTATTGTGCGGGAAAGGGTTTCGTTGATGCTTCTGTTGAGTATCAACTCAAGGGGTTTTCTTGCATACCTCTTGTTGTTTTCACGGATTCTGTCAAACACGATGATGGTATCGTTTAGCGAGTAGCCGATGATTGTGAGAAGCGCCGCGATGATGGGCAGGTTGAATTCGATGTCAAGGATGGAGAACAGGCCCACAGTGATGACAACATCGTGGATGAGCGCAACAATTGCGCCCATTGCATATTTGAGCTGCAAAAAATAAAAGCCCGCCATTGCGGTTGCCAGGGCAATTACGGCAAGCCAGGCAAGTGGTACGCCAACCCTGCCCAAGGCAAATGTTACGCCTAAAATTGCCGCAGCAATGATTGCAGCTTCGGCCCACTTCATTTCAAAGCGGCCGGAAATGTAAATGGAGATGAACAAAAGGGCATAAAACATTGCGGACATGGCCTTGCCCCGGAGGTCTGCGCCCACCTGGGGACCTACCATCTCCACGCTCAAGATTTGCACCCCGCTGCCCAAAGCATCCTGTATCAGGTCCTGTACGGAAGAAGAAGTGCCTTCCTCTTCCTGAACAAGGTCGAGCCGGATACGGAACTCATTTTCATCCGCATCTCCAAACCTTTGTATCACAGCTCTGGTCAATCCCACCTGGGTCAGCATTCCGCGCACATCGGCAGTGCTTGTGGCAGTGTCGAACTGGACTGTGATTTCCGTGCCGCCGGCAAAGTCTATGCCGTATTTTGGCCCGCCGTGGGCTACAAGCGAAAACACGGCGATAAGGATGAAGATGGCGGAAATGGCATAGGCAAAATAACGCTTGCCGATGAAATCAATATTGATGTCAGGTTTTATGAACTGCATGGCGTTTTCCTATATGCTCAATTGCCGCACACGGCGATAGTAAACAAGGTAATCGAAAATGACGCGGGTGACCACAATGGCCGTGAAAAGGCTGCAAACTATACCCATGGAAAGGGTGACCGCAAAACCCCGCACCGGCCCCGTGCCGAATTGGAAGAGCACCAGGGCTGAAATAAGGGTTGTGATATTTGCGTCCAGAATGGTCAGCACAGCCTTGCCGTAGCCTCCGTCAACCGCAGCCCCAGGGCTTTTCCCTGCTCGCAGCTCTTCCCGGATTCGCTCAAAGATGAGCACATTTGCATCAACAGCCATGCCTATGGTCAGAACAAGGCCTGCAATGCCCGGCAGCGTGAGTGTGGCCGAAAGCAGGGCCAGGCCTGCAAAAATCATCACCATGTTAAGCATCACGGCCAGGTCTGCAATAAGGCCCGCCCCCTTGTAGTAAAGGGGGATGAAGAGAAGGACCAGAAGCCCGCCGATTATCATGGCGGTCCGCCCCATGCGTATTGAGTCTGCTCCCAGGGAGGGTCCTACCGTGCGCTCTTCGAGAATTTTCACCGGCGCTGGCAGGGCTGTCTGAAGAACCCGGACAAGGTCCCTTGCCTCTTCATCGCTGAAGTTGCCTTCAATCATGGCTTCGCCGCCCGAAATGCGATCCCGTATGACAGGCGCGCTACGGACAACGCCGTCAAGTACAATGGCAAGCCTTCTGCCCACATTGTCTCCGGTTATCTGGGCAAATATCTGGCCGCCTTTGCGGTTGAACTTGAGAGACACATAGGGCATCCCAAAATCCGAATCAATGCGCACCCTGGCCTCGGAAATGTAATCTCCGGTGAGAAGTGTCTGGCTCATGACCACTATGTTTTCGCGGATTACCCTGCCGGTGTCGCTGCGCTTGCTCTCAATTGGCAGTATCTGGCGGCCAACCGGCAGGCGGGCGGGATCAAGAGCGTAGTCCTCGGCCCTTAAATTGTCATCCACCAGCTTGAATTCCAGAATGGCGGTCTCCCCAAGCCTCTGCTTGGCCTTTTCCGCATCCTTTATGCCTGGAAGCTGAATCAGTATGCGGCGCCTGCCTTCCCTCACAAGCTGGGGTTCCTCCACACCAAACTCGTCAACGCGGGTGCGCAGGGTTTCTAAAGCCTGGCCCACTGCGTTTTCCATGACGCGGGATCTTTCCCCTTCAGGCAGGTTAAGAACCACGGTCAAATTATCCCCGATGGCGGTCCGGGAAAGGTAGGCCAGCTCCGGGAACTGATCATCCATCATTTTTTCAAAGCCTGAGATGGCTTCATTTCCCAGAAGTGTGATGTGGATGGAGGCTGCGTCCCTGCCAAAGTCCGTGTGGCGGATTCTCGCTGTGCGCAGCTCGTCCCGCATATCGTGGAGCTTTCGCTCCATGAGCGATTCCACGGCCTTTTCCGCCTGAACTTCCAGCACAAGATGCATTCCGCCCTGAAGGTCCAGACCCAGGTTGAAAACCTTGTGAGGCCAGAGAGTGTTTTCCTTGCTGGCCGGTCCTGTTTGTGCCCTATCCTTGCTGTAATAGTCCACGGATGGAAACAGAAGAAGCACTGCTGCCAGAGTCACCACAAGGACAAGTGCCAAGCGCCATTTGAATTGTCTCAACTTAAGACTCCCTTTATCTAAAGAGCCTGCAAAAAAGGTAAAAGCCGGTTATTAAAATACCAGGCCCATGTCCACCTTATTATTTACGGCTTGTCATCGCCCTTTTTGGGGGCAGCGGCAGGGCTTTGCTGGCCTGGGGCCAGGGCGCCAACAGCCGAGCGCAGGAATTTGACCTTGGTCTTTTCTGAAATTTCCAGGGTCACGGTCGTATCATCCAGGCTGGTCACGGTGCCGTACATTCCGCCATTGGTGATGACGCGATCGCCCCGTTTTAAATTATCGCGCATTTTCTGTACTTCCTTCTGCTGCTTCTGCTGGGGCCTTATGAGCAGAAAGTAGAAGATGGCGATCATTATTATCATCAAAAAAATGGGGCTGGCAAACAGGCTTGCATCCCCTCCGCCGGAGCCGCCCGGCGGGGCCATTGCGTATGCGGTTTCAATAAACAAGATAAACCTCCTTTTGCGTTTTTTTAAGCAAACACGCGTGCAAAAATGGTGTCCACATACTTTAAGTGATAGTCAAGGTCAAATATCTGTTCAATTGCGGCCTTTTCCAGGTAGCGGCCGATTTGCCCGTCTTGCAGAAGAAGCTCCTTGAAATTCTTCGAAGAATCCTGCCACACGGCCATTGCGTTGTCCTGGACAAGGCGGTAGGCTTCCTCCCTGCTTGCCCCGGCCTGGGCAAGCGCCAGCAGAACCTGCTGGGAGAAAATAAGCCCGCGGGTAAGCTCCAGATTTTTGAGCATATTTTCCGGATAAACCACAAGGTTTTTTATAACTTGAGTGAGGCGCACCAGGGCATAGTCCAGAAGAATGGTGCTGTCCGGGCCGATGACCCGCTCCACGGATGAGTGGCTGATATCGCGCTCGTGCCACAGGGCGACATTTTCTAAAGCTGCCAGGGCGTTTGAGCGGATTATGCGCGCCAGGCCGCAAAGGTTTTCCGAAGAAATGGGGTTTCTTTTGTGGGGCATTGCAGAAGAGCCTTTTTGACCCTTGCTGAAAAATTCCTCTGCCTCCAGAACCTCGGTTCGCTGCAAGTGGCGGATTTCGGTGGCGATTTTTTCCACCGTGGCTGCGCAGATTGCCAGGGTCGTAAAAAACTGTGCATGGCGATCCCTTTGCACCACCTGGGTTGAGGCAGGGGCCGGGGAAAGGCCAAGCTTTTTGCATACAAGGGCCTCAACTTCAGGAGGGGTGTTGGCAAAGGTTCCAACTGCCCCGGAAATTTTGCCAAAGCTTATAACCTTAACTGCGTCTTCAAGGCGTTTTTTGTTGCGGATCATCTCATCATACCAAACCGCAAGTTTAAGCCCGAAGGTTATTGGTTCAGCGTGTATGCCGTGGGAGCGGCCTATCATGACCGTGTGCTTGTGCTCCATGGCCCTTTGGAGGATGGCCTCGGCCAGATCATCAATATCCTGAAGCAGAATTTCGCCCGCCTGCTTCAAAAGCCAGGCAAAGGCCGTGTCAAGCATATCCGATGATGTCATGCCCTTGTGGATGTAGCGGGACTCCGGCCCCACGCTTTCGCCCACGCAGGTAAGAAAGGCAATTACATCATGTTTGGTTTCATGCTCAATCTCCTCAATCCTGGCAACATCAAAGGCAGCCTTTTCTTCAATAACTTTTGCAGCCTCAACAGGGATTATGCCAAGCTCGGCCATGGCCTGGCAGGCAGCCACTTCCACCTTCAGCCATGCGTCATAGCGGCTTTGGTCAGTCCAAAGGCTGCCCATCTTCTCTTTTGTGTACCGGGGTATCATTTAACTCTCTTTTGCGTTGCCCTTGAGGGCGGGGTTGCCAAAAAAACAGCTTTGGGCAGTCTTATCTGCTGTTGCCCGCAGCCGGAAGCCAAAGGGTGTCGCCATCAAACTGAATAAGGTTTATCTGGGAGTGATCAAGCTTGTCGAGCAGGGCAAATACCTCGCTCATGTTATAGACCACTATTTTTTCGTTAGGCTCAATAAGGTTTATGTCCGCTTCAATGTTGCCGGTTTTAAGGTTGTAAATGTGAACCAGATTCTCCGAGAACTTGAGTATCTTGCCTACCCCTGTGCTCTCTCCTGTGGGGGCAGGCTGGTCGGCCCTTGGAGCAAGTGCAATGCCCTTGCCGGAAAAGTAATCCTTCAATATCCGGAAATGAAGATTCCAGATGTTGTCTCCGGGCTTGACAACATGAATGCCGAATTCTTTTGGCTCTCCTGCCTGCCGGTCTGTCTGCAAAAGCCTTTCCACAACCTGGCCGCGCTTTTCGGCCAACTGCTCAAGAATTGTTCCCATTGAAACCGTGCGCTGCCCCACGCGCAGGGCCTCATCGGAGGTGACAATCATGTCCAGGCTTTCATCAATGCCGTATCTTTCCTTGCGAAGGGCCATGAGTGCGCTCTGGCCCTTGTCGTACTCCATCCTGTCGTAATCAATGACCCTTTCTTCGCCAAAATGGGCTTGTCCGGGGGCAGCCGCAGGCAGGGGGGCCGCCCTTTCCGCAACAGGCCGGATTTGCGCCTCCTGTTGTTGAGGCCCTTTAAAGAGGAAGTAGCCTGCAATGCCCACAACCGCCGCAACAAGAAGGATTATGGCTATTGTAAGGGACCTGGGGCCGGATGTTTTGGAGCCTGATCGTTCAGACACAAAACCCTCCTTTTTAAAGAGGCATACTGCTTTTTATAGGCCAAAAAAGCGTTGCAGGCCCACAGGTTTTGCGGGCCTTTTGCTGTTTGTCCCAACGCTTTATAATTTGCCTGCGGAAAGCCTTTGCAGTGAGCCACCCCCAAATGGCTATCTAAAATTGCCCTTTATGTCAACCTGGCCGGTTTGCACAAGGCTGAAAGAGGGTGTGTTGCGCCTTTGCAAGGTCCTGTCAAGGAGCTGTCCTGGCCGGACACAATCTTCCGGTTTCAGGCGGTTTTTGCCGCCTTTTTGCGGCGCGCTATGGCCATGAAAATGCGGCCCGATATCTGCATAACAATCTGGAGGATTCCAAGCACGATAAATATACCCACAAAGCGTATGAGAAGCGTTGAAAGGGCGTAGCTCCAGAAACCGGGGTCCCCGCGCTGAAGCTCGGACTGGGCTTGCAGGGAGGAAACAGCCTTCTGGTACTGGTCGGAATCCGTGTTTGCAGCCAAGGCGTTGGAAGAAGCCACAATGGGCGCCAGAAAACAAAGAAGCAAGGCCAAGGCCATTAACACCTGCTTAAACTCACTATTTCTTATGCTCATTTTAAAATCCTCGCTCACCCGCTGGCCGGGCGATGGGGAATGAAACGGCCTTTAAAATTTTTTGGGCATAATCATTTTAACCCGGTTGTTTTGCAAAGGCCAAAATAACCCTATCCAAACATGGCTATGAACATACCAGCTGCCGAGGCGCTGCCAATGACACCGGCAAGGTTGGGGCCTATGGCGTGCATGAGCAGAAAGTTCTGCTTGTCCTCCTGCTGGCCTATGACCTGGGCCACCCGTGCGGCCATTGGCACGGCGGACACCCCTGCTGCGCCGATGATGGGGTTTATCTTGTTCTTTATAAAGAGGTTCATGATGTG
>JASEHB010000159.1 GCA_030018745.1 Desulfatibacillaceae bacterium
CCAATAAGGACCTGGAAGAGGAGGTCCAAAAGGGGCGCTTCAGGGAGGATCTTTACTGGAGGCTCAAAATAATCTCCATAGATCTTCCCCCATTGAGAAGCCGGGACCAGGACATACCTGAACTTGTGGAATACTTTGTTCACCGCTTCAGTTTAGAGTATTCCAAGCCTGTGCGCCATGTTTCGGAAAGCGCCCTTGAAAGGCTTGCAGCCTACTCGTGGCCGGGAAATGTCCGGGAGCTGGAAAACTGCATCCGCCGGGCTGTTCTGCTTTGCAATGGAGAAGTAATCTCCGTGGAAAATCTGGTCATGCTCGATGACAGGCAGGATTTTGCCCTTCACGGGCCAAACCTGGAAAGTCTGCGGAGCAGGTTCAATGAAAGGCTGCAAGAGCTTGTGGCCGAATTCCTGCAATTTTCAAAGCAGGATGCCCACGCCGCCATCATTGAACTGGTGGATGAGGCCATTATAAAAAAGGCCCTGGAGGAATGCGGCAACAACCAGGTTCAGACCGCAAAGATGCTTGGCATAAGCAGAAACACGCTGCGGCAAAGAATTGAAAAATACCTGGGCAAAGGCAGCCAACCCCTGCCTGATTGACCATCACTTGGGATTTGCCCATAAGAAAAGTCAAGCAGCCAAAGGCGCTGACAAAATAAATTTGCATCCAAGGCGTTTTCAAGATGGACGAAAACAAAAGCATTTCCGGCCGGCCTGATGAATCTTTTGTAAGCACCGGCTTTCCTGCCATTGATGAGGTCATTGACCGGCTTCGCATGGGCGACAATGTTGTCTGGCAGGTGGACGAGGTGGAGAATTACTCCATACTGGCAAGGCGCTTTGCAAAAACCGCTTTGGATGAAGGCCGAAAACTCATTTACATCCGGTTTGCACCCCACCCGCTTATTCTAAAGCCAAGGGAAAACCTGCTCACCATAAAAGTTGATTCCGCCCAGGGTTTCGACAGCTTCAGCACCCAGGTCAACACAATCATAGAGCAGCAGGGGCCGGGCGCTTTTTATGTTTTCGACAATCTTTCGGCCCTGGTGGAAGACTGGGCCACAGATCAGCTTCTGGCCAATTTTTTTCAGGTGACCTGCCCCTATCTGTGGGAAATGGACACGGTGGCTTACTTTGCGCTGACGCGGGGAAAGCACTCCCATGTGGCGGTGGCCAGAATTCGCGACACCACCCAGGTACTCATAGATGTTTACCGGATTGCGGGTAATCTCTACATCCATCCCTTAAAGGTTCTGGGCCGCTACTCAAGCCAGATGTTTCTTCCCCACCGCTTCTCCAACCAGTCCATGTCCCCCATATTTCAGAGCGGCGAGGCTTCCGAGGTCCTGGCCAGGGCAAGCAGGCAGCCGTTAAGGCGCAAGGCGGACTCCTCTGTGCCCTGGGAGGCTGTGTACAAAAAACTTTCGCGGGTTGAAGAAGCCGAGCTGGTTTCCCCGGAGCTGGCCCAGGAAGTAGGCGCCCTCAAGCAGGAATTCTGCCGTATGCTGTTGGGGGACTCCCCCCGGTTTAACTTTCTGGCCGATAAGTATCTCTCCTTGAATGACCTGTTTGCCATACGCAACAGGATGATAGGCTCCGGGCGCATTGGCGGCAAGGCGGCCGGCATGATAGTGGCAAGAAAGATACTGCTTGAGGCCCACGGGGAAATGGACTTCGGGCGGCTGCTGGAACAGCACGACTCCTTTTTTATAGGGTCCGATGTGTTTTTCAGCTTTCTGGTCAATAACGACCTTTTCCGGCTTCGGATGCGCCTTACGCGCTCATCACAGATATCTGACGAAGAATTCAGGCAGGTTGAAGAGAGGTTTCTTGCCGGAAAGTTCTCGCCTGAAATTTTGGGCCAGGTTCAGGATATGCTGGATTATTTCGGCCAGGCCCCCATAATCGTCCGTTCAAGCAGCCTGCTGGAAGACGGCTTTGGCAACGCTTTTGCAGGCAAGTACCGGAGCGAGTTCTGCGCAAACCAGGGCCGTCCGGAGCAGAGGATGGAAGCTTTTTTGAACGCGGTGAAGCTGGTCTATGCAAGCGCCGTGAACCCGGACGCGCTGGCCTACCGCAAGCAGAGAGGGCTTGGGGAGTCTGATGAGCAGATGGCAATCCTGGTTCAGCGGGTTTCCGGCTTCCGTTATAAAAATTTCTTTTTCCCTCAACTGGCAGGGGTGGCCTTTTCCCACAATCTTTACAGATGGACTGACCGCATAGACTCTGCCCAGGGCCTGGTGCGCCTTGTTTTCGGGCTGGGCACCCGTGCGGTTAACAGGGTTGGGGGCGACTACCCCCGCATGATAGCCATAAGCCACCCGGACCTGCGCCAGGAAACCGGAAGCCAGATAGCCGCCTATTCCCAACGCCGGGTGGATTTGCTCGACCTTGACAGCAACGCCTTTTGCACAAAGCCTTTTGCCGACATTGCTGCAGACGGGGACTACCCCGGACTGCACCTTTTTGTCTCGTCAATCGAGAACGATTTTGTGCAGGACCCTGTGGGAATCCTGGTGGGAAGGCTCAAACATCCTGTTCTCACATTCAATAACCTTTTAGGGCAGACAGATTTTGTAAGGGCTTTGAAGGAAGCCACAGCGGAGCTGGAAAGGGTGTACGGATACCCGGTGGACACGGAGTTCACGGCATTTGTGGGGCCCCAAGGCAATATAAGAATAAACCTTTTGCAGTGCCGCCCCATGAGGCTGCCCGGCGCCAAATTCAACGACACCCAGGTTTCATGGCCCAGCAGGCAGGAAAGCGTGCTGTTTAGGGCAGGGCGCATGATTCCCGGCGGCGTGATAGACCGGATACGCTACATAATTTTTGTTGACCCGGATGCCTATTCCCAAAAGGCCTCGCTCAATGAAAAAAAATCTCTGGGCCGCGTTGTGGGAAGCATAAACAGGCATCCGGCCCTGCAGGAGAACAGGGCCATGCTCATGGGGCCTGGCCGCTGGGGAAGCTCCAACATCAGCCTGGGTGTCAACACCTCCTATGCAGACATCAACAATGTTTCAGCCCTGGTGGAGATAGCCCTTGAGTCGGCAGGCCATGTTCCGGAACTCTCTTACGGCACACACTTTTTCCTTGATCTGGTGGAGTCCCATATAATTTACCTGCCCGTGTATCCCGATGACCCGGCTGCGGATTTCAATTTCTCCTTTTTTGAAAAAGCCCCCAACAGCCTTGGGCAAATCCTGCCCGAATACCTGCCCTATGCCAATTTTGTGAAGCTGATAGATGTTCCTGCCTTAACCGGCAACAGATTCGTGACCATAATTGCAGATGCGCAAAGCCAGAAGGCTGTCTGCTTTCTTGAGGAAGACGCCGCACCGGACAAAGAATAGTCCCGCCTTTTTCTTGCCAAAGGTGCTTAAAATGTCACCAGTGCTGTTCAATTTTTGAGCAGCATTGTGCCCCAGACCTCTGCCCCTTCCTTAACCCAGGCAAAACCTCTCTTTGTTTTTTGCAGCAATAAAAGGCTGTTATGCGGCAGTTTCTTTTTCCATGCGTCTTGGCACGCATCCTGCTCAAAGGGTTGCAGGCAATCGTTGGCTTTAACGAAGTTACGAAACTTAAAAGGAGAGGAAGCTTTTAATGTCAACCAACAACCCTTTTGAAATTGCAAGACAGCAGATTGATGCGTGCGCACAGATACTCAAGCTCGAATCCCATGTGCATGAGTTTTTGCGCAACCCCATGTTTGAGGTTCATGTGTCTTTTCCCGTGCGCATGGATGACGGGTCCACCAAAATTTTTCAGGGCTTCAGGGTGCAATACAACGATGCCAAAGGCCCAACCAAGGGCGGCATCCGTTTTCATCCGGAGGAAACCATTGATACGGTGCGGGCGCTTGCTGCATGGATGACATGGAAGTGCGCCCTTGTGGATCTGCCGCTTGGCGGCGGAAAGGGCGGCGTCATCTGCAACGCCAAGGAAATGTCCAAGGCTGAACTGGAGCGCTTGAGCAGAGGCTACATAAGGTCAGTATACCAGTTTATCGGCCCTGACAAAGATGTTCCTGCACCCGATGTTTACACCAACCCCGCCATAATGGCGTGGATGATGGACGAATATTCCAAAATCGCGGGGAAAAACAAGTTTGGCGTCATCACGGGCAAGCCCATCTGCCTGGGAGGCTCTTTGGGAAGAGGCGATGCAACGGCCCGCGGCGGAATGTACACCATCCGCGAGGCAGCCAAGGTGCTGGGGCTGGAGCTTAAGGGCGCCACCATTGCCATACAGGGTTTTGGAAATGCCGGTAACTACGCGGCCTCCCTTGCCCGCGACCTTTTCGGGTGCAAAATAGTGGCCGTGTGCGACAGCAAAGGCGGCGCATACTGCCAGCAGGGAATTGACCATGACGGCGTGTGCCAATTCAAGGCGGAAACATCCTCTGTGGTGGATTGCCCCAAAACCGAAAGGATCTCCAACGAGGACCTGCTTGAGATGGATGTTGACATCCTCATCCCTGCGGCCCTTGAAAATGTCATCACAGAAAAAAATGCTCCCAACATCAAGGCAAAAATAGTTGCAGAGCTTTCCAACGGCCCCACAACTCCTGAAGCCGATGAGATTCTGCACGAAAAGGGAATCCATGTGATTCCCGACTTTTTATGCAATGCCGGCGGAGTGACGGTTTCATATTTCGAGATGGTTCAGAATCTCTATATGTATGCGTGGGATGAGGCAACCGTTCACGAGCGCCTGGATAAAAAGATGACCCTTGCATACCACAGCGTTCTGAAAACAAGCAAAAGTTTGGGAATAAATATGCGCAAGGCTGCCTATGTTGTGGCGGTTCAGCGCGTTGTCGAAGCCATGAAATTAAGGGGGTGGGTCTGATGAATTATTTCAGAGAGTCAACGGCAATTAAAAACCAGGCGCCTTTTGAAAACCAGAGCAATGGCGTTGCCGCCTTCCGGGAAACAACATCGCATAAAAGGCTTGGCAGGGATGGAGTTCTGGATATGAATTCGCTTCTTGCCCTGGAGCGCATCAGTGAAGTGGAAATGATGTGCGCAAGGAACAACCCCATTTACGGACAGATAAGCGGGTTTGGCATTGCCTTGTATGTCCTGGGCTGTTTTGATGCAAGGAATCTTCTTTCCGTTGACGATCTGGATTCTTCTGATGCCGCTGCCTTCCTGCGCGAAAACTTTGTGGAAGTTGACAAACTGGACCTGCCGCCGGGATATGAAATCTCCAGGGATGCAGAGAGATATCTCATGGTTCTGGGAGATCCTGTTTGCCCCAGCCATTTTGCCGTCATTGTGGACATGGAAAGCAAAAGGCCCTTTTTCTCAAAGTTGAGGTACTTTGGCAGCGGCTATGACAGCCTTGAGGAACTCATTGATGATCATCTGGATGAAGGCATAAGAAGTTACGAGGATGTCCACTATTTTAAACTGATCTGACGGCAACAGAATTTACAGGGCCATGAACAGAGCCATGTCAAGCACAAGCGATGAGCACTTAAAGGCTTTGATAAATCTGAGCCACGCCATCGCCAGCGACATCTTTCTGGATGATATCCTGAAACTGGTGGCCTTTTCCGTTGCAAGGGCCACCAGCATGGATATCTGCTCCCTGTGGCTTGTTGACAAGGCAGGCGGCGGCAGGCTTAAGCTTGCCGCCGCCCATGCTGCCGGGCCAGATAAAGCGGCAGACAAAATCCTGGCAATGGGTGAAAAGATTGCACTGTGCGCCATTGATGAAAAGCGCCCTGTCATTGTTAAAGATATTTCAAAAGACCGGAGATTTGGGGAAGGGGGGCCTGCCGGAAGGCCTGCAATAGTTTCAATGGCAAGCGTGCCAATACCCGGAGATAAAGACCGGCCCATAGGGGCCATAAACTGCTTTTCGCGCAAAGCTGCCCATTTGAGCCAAAAAGATATTGACCTGGTCGCAAGCCTGGCCTGGCAGGCGTCAAAAATCATCAAAGAAGCCGAGCGCATGGTAAGGGCCAGCATAATAAAAATCGAGCTGGAATCCCTCAAAAAAATTGACCGCGCCCAAAAAATAATCATGGACAAGAAAAAACTTGCAGACAACATGGCCCTGCAATGGATTCAGCAAAGGAGCGCAGATACCTGCACCAGCCTGCACGAGGTGGCCGAGGCCATACTTTTAGCCAATGACTGTGAGCTGTGAAGCCCCCCCTGTTCGCCCTGATATTTTTTTATATTCCGCCCGGCAGGATTTCTCATGGGCGCTTCAGGCTTTGCATCCGGAACAAAATGACGGTTCCGGTTCTTTTTGACCAATCTGCTT
>JASEHB010000160.1:0-1934 GCA_030018745.1 Desulfatibacillaceae bacterium
CAAGGTCAGTCCAGCTTGAACATATCCCTTGTGATGCCTATGTAGTCGCGCTTCTTGCCCGTGCGGTGGCCCGACCCCTTGAGAAACTGGATGGGGTCGTGAAGGGCTTTGTTGACAATGGATTCCGTGAGCCGGTCAATGGCGGCCCGCTGCTCCTGGGTGAGGTCCTTTAAGCCTGCAAGGCTCTTTCTGGTTTCCGCAATCCTTATGGCGTCCATCTTGTCCTTAAGTGCCTTGATGGTGGGCACCACATCCAGAGATGAAAACCACTCCCTGTAAGTGAGCACGGCCTCGTCAACAATGCTTTCGGCCCGGACAGCCTCCTTCATGCGCTCGGCAAGGTTGTTCTCCACAATGCCCGAAAGGTCATCAATGTCGTAAACATAAGCGTTTTCAAGGCGGTTTATCTGGGGGTCAACATCCCTGGGAACAGCTATGTCTATAAAGAAAAGGGGCCTGTTTTTGCGGGCCTTCATGGCTGCCTTGACAGTATCCTTATTTATTACAATCTCCGGCGAGCCGGTGGAGCTTATCACTATGTCAACACTTGTAAGCACACGGCCTATTTCGGAAAAGCGCACGGGCGTGCCGGAAAAGCGGCGGGCAAGCTCAACTGCCCGCTCAAAGGTGCGGTTTGCCACAAAGATATCCTTTGCCCGGTGGTTGATAAGGTGCTCCACAGCAAGCTCGGCCATTTCGCCCGCCCCCACCAGCAGCACCTTCCGGCCCAAAAGGTCCTCGAAAATCTTTTTGGCAAGCTCCACAGCAGCATAGCTTATGCTGACCGCATGATCCCCTATGCCTGTCTCCTTTCTTATTCTTTTGGCAACACTAAAACCCCGGTGCATGAGCTTGTTTAAAATCACCCCGGTTGTCTTTGCCGCAATGGCTTGCCGGTAGCTCTCTTTGACCTGGCCAAGAATCTGGGGCTCGCCCACAATCATGGAATCCAGGCTTGCAGCCACCCGGAAAAGATGGCGGCAGGCCTCATCCGCCTCGCATACAAAAAGGCTGTCTGCAAAATCCCTTAACTGAAGGCCCTTTTCCCTGGCCAAAAAATCCTTGACGGCCTCCACCGCCTCCTGGCCGGACGGCCCTGCGGCCAGCACCTCCACCCGGTTGCAGGTGGAGAGCATCAAGGCCTCACTGATGGCCGGGTTTTCAACAAGGCGCACAAGGGCTTTTGGAATCTCCTCGCCCGGAAAGGCAAGGCATTCCCGGATATTAACCGGCGCGGTTTTATGATTAAGCCCCACAAGTACAATTTCCATAAAGCGCCAAAAGCCCTAAAAAATGGCAAACTGCCCGTGATGGCCGGGCAGCAGAAGGTTTACGCCCAAAAAGGTGAAAAGCACCACAAAAAGGCCCAATAAAGCCATAAGTGCCGTGCGGCGGCCCTGCCAGCCCTTTACCATTCGGCCATGCAGAAGGGCCGCATAAATCAGCCAGGTTACCAGTGACCAAACTTCCTTGGGGTCCCAGCTCCACCACCTGCCCCAAACAGTATGGGCGTATATGAACCCCGTAATCATGCCGATTGTGAGCAGGGGAAATCCGAATGCCACAAGGGCATAGCCCATACTGTCGAGCCTTTGCAGGGATGGCAGGCGCTGGAAGAAAAATCCGTGGCTCTTGGTTTTTATGGCACGCTCCTGAAGCAGGTAAATTCCACCCACAAGAGCTGCCAGCACAAAGGCCCCGTCTCCCAAAAAGATGGCGCTTATGTGAAAGAACATCCAGATGCTTTTTAAGAGGTCCGGCTCGGCATGGGCCTCTGCAGGCAGGGCAAGGGATATGATAAAAGCCGCGCACACAAAAGGCCCGGCTAAAGCGCCAAGCACCTTTAAATTGTAGCGGGCCTGGAAAGCCGAAAATACAAGGGCCACGGCCCAGGCCAGAAAGCCCAAAGATTCGCGCAGATTCTCCACGGGCAG
>JASEHB010000160.1:1944-6274 GCA_030018745.1 Desulfatibacillaceae bacterium
ATGCCCGGTAACAGCAAAGGAAATACCCAAAACCAGGGTATGGCACAAAACTCCGGCCAGGAAGAAGGCGTGCCCAAAGGTGTGGGCCGCATCCTTGCGGGCCAGCAGGTATCCCACGAAACCGGCAGAGCCGGTTACATAGCAGGACAAAGCCAGTATGAGCATTCCGTCCATTGGTTGCTTCCCCAGGGTTCTGCCTAAATCCGCTTCATTTGGAGGTGGCTGCAACACCTCTTTTTTTGTGGGGAAAAATTTTTTTCCAAAAAAGCTTTTCCCCTGCAAATTAGGTTTTTATTTTTAAGGTTGGCTTCTTTGGCTAAACTTGTTCGGGCAAAGATTGCCCACACAGTAATCAGGCCCCAAAACGCCGGTCATCAGGCGGTCAATGGCATCAACATCCTTTTGTCTGACCATTTCAAGCAGGCCGCCTTCAATGAGCCTTTCAAAAAGGGGCTTATGCTCCTCCGGCGCATGGGCCTCTGCCAGAAGCCTTTTGCGAATCAGCCCCATTATTTCAAGAAAATCGGCATATTCTGGGCCGTATTTTTCTTTAAGCTCCTTTCTTAACATTTTGGCAAAGGCCGGGCTTTGACCGGTGGTGGAGATTGCAAGCATCAAATCTCCCTGGCGCACAATGGCGGGCAGCACAAAATTGCAAAGGGCGGGTCTGTCTGCAATGTTGCATAAAATGCCCCTGGCATTTGCATCAAGGCTTATCTGCCGGTTGATTGCCTCATCATCCGTTGCGCCTATGACAAGAAAGGCCCCTTCCATCAAGGAGGAATCATACTCCTGACGGACAAGCCTGACGCTTGCCGCCTTTTCCATTTCCACAAGCTCCTTGCACATTTTGGGGCTTGCCACGGTTACAGCCGCACCGCAGTCGGCAAGGGTGGCTGCCTTGCGCGCGCCCACAGGGCCGCCGCCCACCACAAGGCAGGGTTTGCCTGTGATGTCCAGGTTAACCGGGTAATAGCGGGGGGTTTTTTGTGTCATTGGCCTTTATGCCGCAAGCTGCACCAGGCAGCCGAAAAAAATTTTTGTTTTCAGCCGGTTTTTTTGCCTCGGCTGTAAAACCACTATAATATGTTTGCCGCTGTATTCAAGAAGTTTGGAAGACAAAGTAAAAAAGCGCCCTATCAGACTGCCAGGCGCATGAGGTCCTGGGCAACCCACAAAGAGCCGTCAAAGGCCTTGCGGCAGTCGGCAACAATGTCTGTTGCGTCAGTTTCCGGGTAGATGTGGGTCAGCACCAGTCCCTTTGCCCCGGCCTGTGCTGCTGCCCTGCCCGCCTGGGATGGTGTCATGTGGTTGTCTGACGGGGCATTATCCGGCATGGCTGCCTCGCAGATAAAAAGATCGCAGTTCTTTGCAAGGCTGACAAGCTCCGGGCAGGGAGCCGTGTCGCCCGAATAGACAAGGCTTTTGCCAAAGGCCTCCAGACGAAAGCCGATGCTCTGGGGCGTGTGGTTCACGGGAAGGGAAAAAAGGTCGAAATCCTCAAAATGCCTTTTGTCAGGCCCTTCAATGTCAAGCTCATCCAGATTCATAAGGCCGGGGCGCAAATTCACCCAATCTCCATAAACACCCTGAAGGCTTTTGTAAAAATCCCTAAAGCCCCTGCCGCCTAAAGCTGTGAAGGGCTTTTTTGTTTCGTACCAGCCGCCGTATTTCACGGCAAAGAGAAGGGGCGAAAAGTCTGCTGTGTGGTCAAGGTGCAGGTGGCTGTAAAAAAGGTGGGTGACTTCCTTTAAGCTCTCCCCTGCCTGGGCCATTCGCAGAAGGCTTCCCGGCCCCGTATCAAGCAGTATGAGGCTGTCCGCCACCCGCACCATTATGCTGCTTGAGGAGCGCTCGGCCCGCGGCACACAGGTTCCGGACCCTAAAATTGTTACGAAAATCCTGCTCAATAAACCCTCCTGTCAGGCCTGTATTGTCTTTTGTAATCTGGCCAAAAGTCCAGCCCTTTATTTGACTTTGGTTTGCAAGTGCTTATTTTTTTGCCAAATTAATGGACTTCAAGTCAACAGGACAAGTGAGTTGTTTTAAAAAAACCTTGCGCTTTTGCGCGAATTTTCCAAAGGCATTGCCCTGCCTTTTGGGTTTTGAACAGGAAAAAAGCTTGTTTTTCATGCTTTAAAATAAGGAGGCGACAAACCATGCGTTTTGACAAATTTACCATCAAAAGCCAGGAATTGCTGCAAAAATCCCAGTCGCTGGCGTCTTCCGCCGGCAACCAGCAGATTGAGCCGGAGCACCTTTTGGCAGCATCGTTTGCCGATGAGCAGAGCTTTGTGATCTCAATGCTCAAAAAGCTTGGAGTTTCGCCAGAAACCGTGTGGGAGCAGCTCAAACAGGCTTTGGACAAGCTGCCCAAGGTCAGCGGCAGCGGCTTTGGCGAATCGGGCCTTTCGGCGCGCTCACAAAAGGTGCTGGAAGCGGCAATGGCAGAGGCTGCCAAGATGAAGGACGAATACACAAGCCTGGAGCACATCTTAATTGCAATATGCGATGAAAAGGGCCAGGCAGGGCGGATTCTTGCCAACCACGGGGTAACAAGGGAGAGCATATTAAAGACGCTCCAGAGCATAAGAGGCTCCCAGCGAATCACGGATCAGAACCCGGAGGAAAAATACCAGGCCCTTGAGCGCTACGCCAAGGACCTGACCGAGCTTGCCCGCCAGAACAAGCTTGACCCGGTCATAGGCAGGGATGAGGAAATAAGGCGCATAATCCAGGTGCTATCCCGCAGGACCAAGAACAACCCGGTGCTCATCGGCGAGCCTGGGGTGGGTAAAACTGCCATTGTGGAGGGCCTTGCCCAGCGCATCATAAGGGGAGATGTTTCCGAAAGCCTTAAAAACCGCCGCCTTGT
This sequence comes from Desulfatibacillaceae bacterium, assembly GCA_030018745.1. Classification (GTDB taxonomy): domain Bacteria; phylum Desulfobacterota; class Desulfobacteria; order Desulfobacterales; family Desulfatibacillaceae; genus JAGVAW01. Next base: position 4,820 of record JASEHB010000160.1, read on the forward strand.
GGCCCTGGACATGGGCGCGCTTGTGGCAGGGGCCAAGTACCGGGGCGAGTTTGAAGACCGCCTCAAGGCCGTGATGAAGGAGGTTGAGGATGCGGCAGGCGAAATAATAATGTTCATTGACGAGCTTCACACGGTGGTGGGCGCCGGGGCTGCCGAAGGCGCGGTGGATGCCTCCAATATGCTAAAACCCGCCCTGGCGCGGGGAACCCTGCGCTGCGTGGGGGCCACCACCTTGAATGAATACCGCAAGCACATAGAAAAGGACGCAGCCCTTGAGCGCCGCTTCCAGCCTGTTCTTGTGAAGGAGCCAACAGTTGCGGACACCATTTCCATACTCCGGGGCCTGAAGGAAAAGTACGAGGTTCACCACGGGGTGCGCATTCAGGATTCAGCCATCGTTGCTGCGGCAACCCTTTCCCACCGCTATATTTCAGATCGCTTTTTGCCGGATAAAGCCATTGATCTTATTGATGAATGCGCCAGCAAGCTGCGCATTGAAATTGATTCGATGCCTGTGGAGATTGACCAGCTTGCCCGCCAGATCACCCAGGCGCAGATCGAGCGCCAGGCATTGAAAAAGGAAAAGGACCCTGCCAGCAAGGAGCGCATGGAAAAGTTAAACGAAGAGCTGGCCAACATGGAGGAAAGCCAGCGGCAGATGAAGGCCCACTGGCAGAACGAAAAGGACGCCATTGCAAAAATCCGCGAAATCAAGGAGCAGATAGAGCAGCTTTCCGGCGAGGAGGAAAGGGCCGAGCGAGCGGGTGACCTCTCGAAAGTGGCAGAGCTTCGCTACGGCAAGTCCCTGGAATTGCACAAGCAGCTTGAAGAGGCCAACCGCCACCTTGCCGAAATCCAGAAGGAAAGCAAGATGTTAAAAGAGGAGGTGGATGACGAGGATGTGGCCGAGGTCATCAGCCGCTGGACAGGCATTCCTGTTGCCAAGATGCTAGAGGGCGAGAGGGAAAAGCTTGTGAAGATGGAAGATCGCCTGCATTGGCGAGTCATAGGCCAGGCAAGGGCCATAGAGGCGGTGAGCAACGCCGTGCGCCGTGCGCGCTCCGGGCTTCAGGACCCCAACCGGCCCATCGGCTCATTCATCTTCATGGGGCCAACAGGCGTGGGCAAGACCGAGCTTGCCAAGGCCTTGGCAGAGTTCCTTTTTGACAGCGATCAGGCAATGGTGCGCATTGACATGAGCGAGTTCATGGAAAAGCACTCCGTTGCAAGGCTTATCGGCGCGCCTCCGGGCTATGTGGGCTACGAGGAGGGCGGCTATCTCACCGAGGCCGTGCGCCGCCGCCCCTATTCCGTGCTGCTTTTTGATGAAATTGAAAAGGCCCACCCGGATGTGTTCAATGTGCTGCTCCAGATTCTTGATGACGGCCGCATGACTGACGGCCAGGGACGCACAGTGGATTTTAAGAACACCATAATAATAATGACAAGCAATGT
>JASEHB010000161.1 GCA_030018745.1 Desulfatibacillaceae bacterium
TACCTGCTGTGTAGGTGAGCACGCATTTTCCGCAGCCCCGGCAGTGGGTTTGGGCCACAAAGCCATCCTGGTTGCCGATTATGCGCGGCCCGACCGTGTCCAGGGCTGCAACCACCGGCACGCCCCGGCTGCACAAAAAGGCGCTTTGCACGCCCGAAGCGCAGGAAAGGCACAAAATTGCATCGCAGGGGGCAGCGGCTTTGGAAAGGTTGAAGTCAAGGGCTTCCTGCATCACCCGCGGGGAGCAGCAGGGGATTATAACCTGGGCAAAAAGAACCTTCTTGCCCCACGAGCGGGCAAGGCTGCTCATGGCTGCTGCGCCCTGTGCGCCGCCGGTGCCGGAAAGCTGGGCGCAAATTCCGCATGAGACAATGCCGATGCTGTTTGCATTTGCAAGGGCGCTTTGAATCTCCTGCCAGGGCTTGAAAACGGTTTTCAGCATCTCATTTCGCCTTTTTGTTTTTGCTTCCCCTGCCCATGAAGCAGATTCGCGGGTTGTGCGGTTCCAGGGACAGGAGGGCAAGACGCACGAGCCGGACAGGGAGAGGGGGTAAAATGTTGGGCTACGCTTGCCTTCGGCTGCGCTAGCCCAACCTACGATTCCGCTCTATCCCGACATAGGATTCTGGCTTGCGGGGCGGATAACCGGGAATTGTTGGGTGAACCTTGCGCGTTAAGCGCAAGAACCACCCAACCTACGAATCTTGCCCCGCGTAACGCGCCCACGCCCGCCTAGGGCCGCCCCCACATATAAATTGCATCAATTTATGGAAATAAGCTCAAGGGGCGGATTAAGTTTTTTATTTTCCTTTTCCAGTATCTGGCTGCTTGAAATGACGCACACGGGCGAAAGGGGCCTTTGGGCCTGAAGATGGCGCTCGCAGGCAGCGCGCACCTTTGCAGGATTAAGGGCAAGCAAGTCGTCCTTGAAGCTCTGGCGCACATCATCAGTCAGCCCAAGCAGGCTTCGGACAAAGGCCTTGCGGGCCGCGTCAGAAGGGCTGTCGGGCTTGTCTATTTCCGAGGCCACCTGCAAAATCGCCTCCGCCACATCCTGATTCTCATAATCCCCGGAAACTGCAAAGTCCAAAGCCCCGGCAAAGGCATCAAGTGTTCGGCTCACCTGGGGGTCGCGGTAGCTTGCCATGGAAAACAGGCCGTCCTGGCCCGAATAAAGAGCAAATCCGCCGTAGGCCCCGCCCTTTTCCCTTATTTCCCTGTGCAGGTAAAGGCTGCGCAGAAGCTTGGCCGCAACTGCCAGGGCCGGTGCATCCGGGTCTTGCAGCCGCACGGTCTGCTTTGCATACGCGCAAAAGGAAACCGAGGTTGAGGTTGTCCAGCCTTCCTTTTGGCAAATGCCCATATCAAGCGGCTTTTGCGGCTCTCCGGGGTTTTGCCCGCCAAGGTTTGCTGACATTTTTTCCATGAAATCAAAGGCTTTTTCAACAGCGGCCTGCCCGCCTGCAAGACCTGGGGCAATGCGGCTTTTTGAAAACACGAAGCTGGAAAGAAGATTGAGCTTTTCTGCCAGCTCCTTTAACTTTTCGTCCTTATACTCCCGCGCAAGCTGCCTTGCAAAGCGCACCTGGTGTACGCCGCTCCAGGCCTCGCCAAGGGCATGGACAGGGGAAAAGCCCCGGCTGCAAAGGCTCATGGCATAGCGATGCCCGTTTGCCACCACCCGCGATTCCAAAAGGGCCGCATATTCGCCAATCAACTGGCCCAGCCGGGCAAGGTCGGAAAAATCTGTATCAAAAATGATTTCCTCAAAAAGGCCAAGCGCGGGCGCGCGCTTTTGCTCCAGACATTTCACATCCAGGGCTATCCATGAGCAGGGGGCCGCCTCTTTTCCGTGGGCGGTCATGGCTGTGCAGGATGCCCCCATGCCGCCCGTGTGGGCTGCTATTTCCCGTGCAAGGGTCACAAAATCCTTCTTGCGGGTTCCGCTTCGGGTAAGGGCAAAGGCAAAAAAGGGAGCAAGCATGGCAAGCTCCTCATCCATTTCCGGAAACAAAAATGCGGCAGTAGCATAGAGTATGCCGTTGGTGGGCGCAACAAAGCATTTGGTGCGGCCTGTCGGGTCAAGACCGGCAAGGGCCTCCACCCTTTCTATTTCCCGCGTTATGTCGCTCACGGCAAGGGTTGGCAGAACAGAGACAACCTCGCGGGCCTCCTGAAGCTCCTCCAGGGCCTTTGCATCTGCATCAATTTTTGCCTTTTTGTCATCAGAGAGTTTTTGGGCAATGTTTTCAATGCGCAGGTTTTCATCTTCCTCAAGCCTGGCTGCATAATCCTGGTCCGGGTACATCAAAAGACGAACGGAATGCGGATTTTCCAGAAGGTGCTCTTTGATGAGTGCCTCGAAATAGCCCTGGGGCGCGGCATTCCGCAGCTTTGCAAGATCCTTTTCAAAGTCCAGAAAGCGCACGGGGTCCGCGCCGTGGAACCAGGGCGAGCAAAATCCCATGAAGAGCTTTAATCCCCAGCCGAAATGAGCGTTTGATATCTCCTTGCGGGCAAACTCGTACTGGTCTGCCGCGGTGAGCACAAGCTTTTGGTCAAGGCCGTCCTTTGCAAGGCCTGCAAGGGTTTTTTCCACAAGCTCCCAAACAGCTTGGGCGTCATCCTTTGCAACATCCTTTAACCCGGCGGCAAACAGGGTGTCGCGCAGCTCGCCCTCAAAGCCTGTGGAATCGGCCAGGGTGGAGCCAAGCCCTGTGTCTGTAAGGGCCTTTCTTAACGGGCTGCCTGCATTTGCCAGAAGCACCCTTTCCAGCAGGGTGAAGGCAAGCACCTTCTGGCAGTCCTCAATGGGGGCGACAAGCCAGCCGGTAGCTGCCTGGGATTTTTTGCCCGAATCCTCTTCCGGGGAGATTGGGTAAGGCACGCTTTTGGAAACGGGCTGCCTGAAGCGGGGCTGGAGGGGTACAACGGTATTGGGGTCAATGCGCTCGAATTTTTCCAGAATGCTGCTGATTTTCTCCAGGTGGGGCGCGGGGTCCAAGTCTCCGTAGGTGTAAAAATAGGCATTGGAAGGATGATAATGGCGGCGGTGAAAGGCCACAAGATTTTCATGTGTCAGATCCGGTATGAAGCGCGGGTCCCCGCCGGAGTTGTTGCCGTATGTCACATCCGGGTAAAGGGCTTCCATGAGCGCATGGGCCATCAGCTGATTTGGGCTTGAAAGCGCGCCCTTCATCTCGTTGTACACAACGCCCTTGAAAACAAGCCTGCTGCCCTGTTTTTCCAGCCGCCACCCTTCCTGCTTGAAGGAAAGCTCTGAAAGAAGCGGAAAGAAAACCGCATCCAGATACACATCCATAAGGTTGGCAAAGTCTTTGGCATTGGGCGTGAGAAAGGGGTACATGGTCCAGTCGGACGCGGTAAAGGCATTCATGAAGCTTGAGAGGCTTCGCTTGAGCATGGAGAAAAAGGGGTCGCGAACCGGGTACTTTCTGCTGCCGCAAAGCACGGTGTGCTCAAGAATGTGGGCAACACCCGTGGAGTCCTGCGGCACGGTCTTGAAGGCAACAGCAAAGGCGTTCTCCCGGTCGGGCCTTTGTATGTGGATATGGCGGGCGCCGGTGCTTTGGTGAACAAGCTCAAAATAAAAGGCGTTTATGCCATTAAGCTCAACCTGTTTTAAAACTTTGAAGCTGCTTACGGTTTGGCCCTGGGAAAGCCAGGGCTTTTCGCCAAAAGATTTCATGACACCTCGATTTATGAAAAAGCGGCAAAAAAGGCAGCCCTTTTACGCAAAAAGCGCCCGGAGGTTTTGCCGCCCCCAGGCGCATTCATTAAAAAGGGAAAGCCGCCAGGCCCGGCCTAAACAGTGTAAATGCCGCGAGCCTTGCGCTGTATGCGGCCGTTCTTGTTGAGACGGAAGATGATGTTTCTCAATTTCTTGTCCGGAAAGCCGGTTTTCTCCTTTATGTCGCCAAAGCTCAAGCCCGCAGTCCCGGCATCGCGCACAACCTGCTCCACCCTGTCGGAAGCGGTGATAACCTCTTTTTCGCCTGCCAGACCGTCCTTCCTGTCGCCAAAGCGGCCCCGCAGCTTTCCGGCCTCTGCCCATTTCACCTTGATGAGCTTTTCAAGCTGGTCAATGCGATCCATCAGCTTTTCAATGTCCTTGCGGGTGGGAATGCGGTAATACTGAAGGAAGAACTTGACCATTCCGTCAAAGCTCATGTTCTTTTTGGGTTTTGTCATAACCTGTCCCCTTCCCTAAAAGGAATCGCAAGGAAAACTGTAAGGGTTAATAATCGCTTTTGCTACAAGCTTACCGGAAGTAATCTTTTGCCGGAAATCTGCTGCTGCGCCTGAAAACTACATGAGATTGCTACTTTCTTTTGCATAACCGGGCAAAAAGGGATTGTCAAGAAGCTTGTCCTGTAAATTTTGCCCTTTAGGACAAAGGGGCCTTCAAAAAAAGCCTTTTTCTGACGAATATTTTTTGTGCTAGACATTTTTGCTTTTCAATCGTTTTTTGCCTTGCCTTGGAAGGCCTGCCAATGCTTTACTGCCAAAGCATTTATTGCCCGGCGGCCTCGCTTATGGGGCCTTTTGAACCCGCAAACAAGGCAAGGCCATGTCATCACCCGGCAGGCAGAAGCCACACGCCTTTTCCACAACTGCCCTTTTAAAGGCCTTTGATCTTCTGCCCAAAAAAAGCATGGGCCAGAATTTTTTGAAGGACGCCTCAACAGCCCGCGAAATAGCCCTGGCCGCAGGTCTTGAAAAAACCGACAGGGTTGTGGAAATAGGCGCGGGCCTTGGCGCGCTCACCATAGCTGTTGCCCCCCTTGTGGAAAGCCTTGTGGCTGTTGAAAAGGATTTTCGCCTGATGGATTTTTTGCAAAAGGTGGTGGACGACTCCGGGCTGGGCAATGTGACGGTGGTCAACGCAGACGCCCTGAAGATTGACTGGCGGGAAATGGCCGGAGAAAATCCCCCCATCACGGTCATAGGCAATCTTCCATACAACATTTCCACGCCCCTTCTGTTCAAGGTGGTGGAAAACCGCAGCATCATAAAAAGGGCTGTTTTTCTTTTTCAAAAGGAGCTTGCCCAGCGCATGGCCGCCTCCCCTGGAGGAAAGGACTATGGCCGGGTTTCGGTGACAGTCCAGTATGCTGCGGCCATAAGGCCCCTTTTGCACCTTGGGCCTGGCAAATTCATCCCCGAACCTGCTGTGGACTCCACCCTTTTGGAGCTGGACTTTGAGCGCGGGCCGCACCTTGCCCCCAAAAGCGAGGCCCTTTTTTACGACCTTGTGAGGGCGGCATTTTCCAGGCGCCGCAAGACCCTTAAAAACGCGCTCGCCAAAGGCGGGCTTGGGCTTTTGCCAAAACAGGCCGATGACGCCCTGCAAAGGGCTGGCATTGACCCGTCCTTGAGGGCCGAAACCCTTTCTGTGGCTCTTTTTGTAAGGCTGGCTGATGCTGTTTTTGAGGTAACTGGCGGGCAAAAGTCTGATTTTGTAAAAGAACTGTAGCAAATAAGCAAAAAAGGCCAAAATTGCCCTATCCGCCTGCTGCAAAAGCCTTTCGGCCGTTTGGCGGCTGGTTGACTTTTTTTGGCTCTTGGCCTAACTACCTTTTTCGTTTGCTTTATCGAGCAAAATTTTTGCTTTTTCCTTGCCCGGCTAAAAAATGCCCCAAAAAAAGCAGGCCGGGTTTGGGGCAGTCTCCAAAGGAGAAAATCCATCAAGGTAATCACTTCAAAAAAGGAAATGGCCGCCCACGCGGACCTTGTGCGCAGCCAGGGCAAAACCCTTGTGTTTGTGCCCACAATGGGCTTTCTGCACGAGGGGCATCTTTCGCTCATGGAAATTGGCCTTGCCCTTGGAAATCACCTTGTGGTGAGCATATTTGTAAACCCGGCACAGTTTGGCCCCACAGAAGACCTGGACGCCTACCCCCGCAACATGGAGCGGGATCTGGCCCTTTGCCAACAGGCCGGGGCGGCTGCTGTTTACACGCCGGATTCTTCTTCCATGTACGGGCCTGGCTTTGAAACCCGCGTCATACAGGAAGCCCTGCCCAACCATCTTTGCGGGCTTTCCCGGCCCAGGCTCTTTTCAGGGGTAACAACTGTTGTCACCAAGCTTTTCAACACGGTAAAGCCCCACATTGCGGTTTTCGGCGAAAAGGATTTTCAGCAGCTTGCAATAATAAGGCGCATGACCCTGGATCTGGATTTTGACATAAAAATCGTCTCCGGCCCAACAGTGCGCGAGCCTGAC
>JASEHB010000162.1 GCA_030018745.1 Desulfatibacillaceae bacterium
CCCAACAATTTTGCCGCACACCTCGTCCCTGCCCGGCGAAGCGCAACGCCGCTATCGTTTTCCTGGGGCCGCCCCTCCAAAACTGTTTCTTGCTTTAGTCTGTACATCCGTCTATACTCATAAAAATCCAGACAGGTTCACGGCGTAAAAAACAGACCCAGAGGTGCAATATCATGTCTCCGGCTCCAGCTCGCAGCGCAGAGGAAGTGCAGGCCTTCCGCGAAAAAATTCTTGATGCAGCCCAGGATATTTTGAACAAGCAGGGTTTTGAAGCATTGAGTATGCGCCGCATAGCCGGACGGCTCAACATGACCGCAACCAACATCTACAACTACTTTGTGAACAAGGATGAAATATACCTTGCCCTGCAAACACGGGGCTTTATAGTTCTTGTCAAGCACTTTGAGTTGGTGGATGCCCAATACAAAAGCCCCGAGGACCGGCTTAAAGGCTACATGAGGGCCTATATTGCATTCGGCCTGGAGCAGCCGGATCAGTACGCGGTGATGTTCACCTACAACACCCCCAAGTTTGCAGATTATGTCGGCACGCCCCAGGAGCCTGCTGCAACCGAGGAAAAGCTTGCCGCAATGGTGCTGGCGGATATGGCCGCAAAGACCGCCGGAGATTACCTGAAGGAGCGCCCGGACCTTGCAGGGATAACAGACCCATACTACCGCATGGTCCATGCCTGGGTCACTTTGCACGGCATTGTCTCCATAATGAACAGCCGGGTTCTTCAGGAAGTTGTTGTCAACAGCGATGAAGTGATAAGCTTCATCACCGATGAAGTGCTGTCCCACCTGCTTTCCCCTTCTGTTAAAGGCGCAAAGGCCGTGCCTGTGCCGCCCCCAGGCAAGCCCAGACTACCCGGCCAGTAAGACGCCGCAGCGCGCCTGCCTTCAAGCAAGCCGCCCTTTTGCTGCCAGTCCCGCCAAATTCAGGACCAAGGCTTAAAAGCAAGGCTCTTGATAATTGACGGGCATTGTTTTAAATATTGATCCAAACAGTCATTTGTCAGGCATCGCTTTTTGAGCAAAATAACCCATATAATAAGGAAGGGAAGGCCATGACCAATTGGCTAGTTTACTAGCCCAGCCAGCAAACCGGGACAAATCGTGCCAAATATTTAAAGCAGGAATTTTTTTCCTGCCCAAACCGCATGGAAACGAGGTGACCCATCCTATGAATAACATCAACATCGCCATTGCCGGTCTTGGCAACTGCGCCTGCTCCCTCATCCAGGGGCTTTACTACTACAAAGACAAAAACCCGGATGACGCCATTGGCCTGCTGCACTGGAAAATAGGCGGATACAGCCCGGCAGACATAAAGGTTGTTGCCGCCTTTGACATAGACCGGCGCAAGGTGGGCAAGGATGTTGCCGAGGCCATGTTTGCCCCGCCCAACTGCACAAAGGTTTTTTTTGGGCAAATTCCCAAAACCGGCGTAACCGTGCGCATGGGCAGAATTTTGGATGGCGTTGCCGAGCACATGAAGGATTTTGAGGAAAAGCGCACATTCGCCCCTGCCAACCTTCACGAGCCGGAAAAGGATGACATTGTGGCGCACTTAAAGGAATCCGGCGCGCACATTCTGTTGAACTATATGCCGGTCGGCTCGGAACAGGCCGTCAAATTCTATGCGGAATGCGCCCTTGAAGCAGGCGTGGCCTTCATCAACAACATACCTGTTTTCATTGCCAGTAACCCGGAGTGGGCAAGGCGCTTTGAGCAAAAAAGGGTGCCGCTCATCGGGGACGACATAAAAAGCCAGATGGGGGCCACCATTGTGCACCGTGCGCTTACAAACCTGTTCAAAAGGCGCGGGGTCAAGCTTAACCGCACCTACCAGCTCAACACGGGCGGCAACACGGATTTTCTCAATATGCTAAACCGGGACCGGCTCGCCTCCAAAAAGGTTTCCAAAACCGAAGCAGTGCAGAGCGTTGCAGCAAAAAGGCTTGAAAACGAGAACATACACATAGGCCCAAGCGACTATGTTCCCTGGCAGAACGACAACAAAATCTGCTTTATCCGCATGGAGGGCGCACTTTTTGGTGATGTGCCAATGGATTTGGAGCTGCGCCTTTCCGTGGAGGACTCTCCCAATTCCGCAGGCGTTGCCATAGATATGATCCGCTGCGCCAAGCTTGCGGCAGAGCGCAGGGAGGGCGGCGTGCTCATCGGCCCATCAGCCTATTTCTGCAAGCATCCGCCAATTCAGTACACGGATGATGAGGCTTACAGCCTGACCGAGGAGTTCATCGCAAAATCAAAGGATAAAATTCTGGATATGTCCCAGTACAGGCAGCAGGTATAGAAGCCATCCAACAGGGTGTAAGCAAAAGCTCTATCAGCAGAAGGAAAGATTTTCATGGCCCTGCGGGACACAGGAATTGGCAGCGTTTATTACAGGCTGTTGAACAGCACAATTATTCCGCTTGTCCAAAAAAGCCCGGTAACGCCAAATCAGGTTACCCTTGCCGGGCTTGGCCTGGCGGCGCTGGCGCCTTTGGGGTTTTATCTGCATCCCTTTTTCGGGTTTCTTTTTATGGGGTTGAGCGCCCTTGTGGACTGCCTGGACGGGCTTGTGGCAAGGGCAAAGGATATGGCGTCTCCCTTTGGAGCTTTTCTGGACTCCACGCTGGACAGGGCATCGGACGCTTTTTTTCTGGCAGGCTTCTGGGTTCTTTTCTGGGGCGAGGCAAGGCTCAAACTTGCAACAGCCCTTGTTTTTGCCGCGTTTTTATCAACAGTTCTCATAAGCTACACCCGCGCAAGGGCCGAAGGCCTGGGAATAGCCTGCACAAGCGGCCTGTTTGAAAGGGGCCTGCGCACGGTGTATCTTCTGGTCTGGGCGCTTTTGCTGGCGCTCTTTCCCCTTGCCCGCACGCCCCTTCTTTGGTGGGGGCTTGCAATTTTTATCTGCCTCACCCTGGCAACGGTTCTCCAGCGCATCTTCCTGGTAAGGGCCGCCTTTAAGGCAACCAAATGATATATCTTGATTTCAACGCCACAACCCCTGTGTGCCAGGAGGCCCTGGATGCAGCCCTGCCCTTTCTCACAAGCGCCTGGGCAAACCCATCTTCCGGCCACAATTTGGGCAAAAAGGCGCACCAGGGCCTTGAAACAGCAAGGCGGCAAGCGGCAGATTCTTTAGGCGCAAGACCTGAAGAAATTTTTTTCACCAGCGGGGGGACAGAATCCGACAACTGGGCGCTTTTTGGCGTGGCTGACGCTTTGGCCTCAAAGGGCCGCCACATAATCACAAGCGAGGTGGAGCACCCGGCCATAATAAACCCTGCCCTCTTTCTGCTGGAAAAGGGCTTTGACATAAGCTTTGTGCCTGTGGATGAAAACTGCGTGGTCATGCCCGAAGCTGTGGAAAAGGCCTTGCGGCCCGACACAATTCTCATATCCATAATGCACGCCAATAACGAGACCGGCGCAATCATGCCCATCAGCCAAATTGCGCGCATGGCAAAAAAGCACGGGGTGCTCATGCACACGGATGCAGCCCAGTCCGTGGGCAAAATCCCCACCAATGTTGATGAGCTTGGCGTTGACCTTCTATCTGTTGCAGGCCACAAAATATATGCCCCAAAGGGCGTTGGCGCGCTTTTTGTGCGCAAAGGCACGCCCCTTGAACCCTTTATGCGCGGGGGCGGCCAGGAGGCAGGCAAAAGGCCCGGCACACAGAATGTTGCCTTCAACGCAGCTTTGGGTGCGGCCATGCAAAAGGCAAAAAGCCTTATGGAAAGCGAAATCCCCCGCCTGGAAAAGCTGCGAAACGAGCTTGAGGAGCGCCTTCTGGCGGCTGTTCCGGGCCTATCGGTCAACAGCGCCAAAGTTTCCCGCCTGCCCAACACCAGCAATGTGCTTTTTCCTATGGTGTGGGGAAGCGCCCTTCTGGAGCAGGCTCCAGACCTTGCGGCCTCCACGGGTGCTGCCTGCCACGGCAATTCAGGCTCCATATCCCCTGTTCTTGCAGCAATGGGCCTGGATATAACAAGTGCAAAGGGCGCAGTGCGCCTTTCTTTGGGCCGCAGCACCAGCCAGAAGGAAATTGCAGCCGCAGCCGCCATGCTTGCTGAAGCCTGGAAAAAAATCCCGGCGCAATAAAAGCAGCCTGCCGTGGGCAGATGGGGCAAAAAACCCTTTTTCCCGTCAAGAGTTTTCATGGATCAGCCCTTCAAACTTATCCTTGCCGACTGCCGACTGGCCATGAAGCAAATCCCCCCTGCTTCCGTTGACATGATTTTGACAGACCCGCCCTACAATTTGAGCCAGTATTCCACAGGCAACATGAAGTTTGACTGGCGCAGCGACATCAACAATGATCTTGCAGCATGGGACAAAGGCTTTGACCCAAAGGACATAAGGGACGAAGTTCTGCGCGTGTTAAAGCCCACAGGCAACCTTTTTGCCTTCTGCTCTTACAATCTTCTTGGCCGCTGGCACGAGGTCTTTGACCCGGTTTTCGACACTTTCCAGTTTTTTGTGTGGCACAAGACAAACCCGGTGCCAAAATTTAGGAAGGCAGGCTTTTTAAACAGTTGCGAGCTTATTGTCTGCGCCTGGAACAGGGGCCACACCTGGAACTTTGGCAAGCAGAGCGCCATGCACAATTTCTTTGAATGCCCCATCTGCATGAAGCCGGAGCGCATTAAAAACCCCAAGCACCCCACACAAAAACCCGTAAAGCTGCTCAAGCACCTCATCAACATCGCCACAAACCCAAACGATCTCGTTCTCGACCCCTTCATGGGGGTCGGGTCCACCGGCGTTGCCGCCCTGGAAAGCAGGCGGAGATTTTTTGGAATTGAAACTGAAAAGGACTTTGTTGAGGCAGCCCAGGCAAGGCTGCAAAACATACGGCAGGACTGACAGCAGCAAAAAAATCAGCGCAAAAACCGCTTAAAAAATTGCGGGGAGAAGCCTTAAAGGAGGCTGTTATGGATGAACAGGCAAAAATTGTTTCCTGCCCTGCCTGCGGGGCAAAAAACCGCGTGCCTGCGGCAAAAACGGGAGCTGCCGGAAAAAGGCCTGTCTGCGGGCGCTGCAAAACGCCCCTGCCTGTTGGCGCAAAAGCAGGCAAGGCAACAGAGGTGACTGACGCAGACTTTGCAAACAAGGTGCTGGCAAGCCCCGTGCCTGTCATGGTGGACTGCTGGGCGCCCTGGTGCGGGCCGTGCCGCACGGTGGGGCCTGTTGTGGACGCCCTTGCCGCAGAATGGGGCCAAAGGGTTGCAATCTTCAAGCTCAATGTGGACAACAACCCGGCTACAGCTTCGCGCTACAACATTTCAGGCATCCCCACCCTTTTGTTCTTCAAGGCAGGCAAAGAGGTTGACCGCCTTGTGGGAGCCGCCCCCAGAAGCCAGATGGAGGCAAGGCTGAAAAGTCTTGGGTAGGGGGATGTCTTTTTTGGTTTGCGCATGACAGACTTTGTTGAGGCAACGCTGGTAAGGCTTGAAAAGCGCCACACCAGAATTGATAAGCCTTGAAATTTGTGTCGTATGGTATTATAAAAGGACAGTTTTAATCTAATTTATATTTTCATCGCTGGGTATATTTTTTCTAATCAAACAAATAAGGAGGCCTTATGAACGATAATAACTCAAATAAGTGGTTCGATGATTACGCCGAAGGTGCTGATGATTTGCAGATTAATGAATACGACATTACCGCTACTCCTAATGACTTCAATGTTATTACTTTATTCAATTTTGTTGAATCAGGTGCAGTTCGCATACCAGGTTTTCAAAGAAACTTTGTATGGGATATTATTAGAGCATCTAAATTAATAGAATCATTAATTTTAGGCCTTCCTGTTCCTCAAATGTTTTTATATGAGCAAGCTAAAAATAGATTTTTAGTTATCGATGGACAGCAACGTATGATGACAATATATTATTTTATCAAGAAAAGATTTCCTAAAAAAGAAAAGCGTGTTGAGCTTAGATCTATATTCGATCAAGAAGGGAAAATTCCGGATGAAATACTTCATGATGATCAATATTTCCAACCTTTTAAATTGAGACTTCATGAACAGATTCCTAATCATCCAAATAAATTTAAAGGACTCAATTATGCCACATTAGGAGACTATGCTACACAATTTAATTTGCGTCCTATTAGGAATGTTGTAGTGAAACAAAATAGTCCGAGCGATGATGATTCATCTATGTATGAAGTTTTTAATAGATTAAATACTGGTGGAATA
>JASEHB010000163.1 GCA_030018745.1 Desulfatibacillaceae bacterium
AAAAGCTCCAGGCGATTTTTTTTGTGCGCCGGGACCTTCTAAAGCCCCCTGAAAGTGGCAAAAAAAAGGCTGCGCCGGTTAAGGCGCGGCCAGGCGCAAAGAAAAAAATTTGATGTTTCCGAAACAACGAAAAATAATTCTTGGAAAAATAATCCTTGACACGGGGCTTTCTTGTCAATTATGAGTCGCTCACAGGCTGGAGTGTGAGCTGGAAGGCAGAGTCAGCACCCAAAGGCCTGGAAAGCCTAAACAGTTTAAAAGCATTTTAAATAAGGATTTATCCCATGCCCAACAATTTCGGCAGACTCTTTTATTTTTATTATGGCACCGGTCTGCCGGGTGCGCGGGGATGAGTTCATCCTTTAAATAAGCGCAACCAAGCCGCGGCAGACCTAAACAGGGCTCCGCGGCTTTCTTGTTTTTTAAGGGTCGGGGAGCAAAGCTCTCCGGCCCTTTTTTTTGTTTGACTGGAAGCGGATTTGAAGCATAACTGTCAATTCACAAAAACAAAGGAGATTTTATCATGACAATGGTGGGAAAGCGCATCCGCATGGAGCGCATAATCAACCGGCAGACGGGCCGCACCGTGATAGTGCCTATGGATCACGGCATTTCGGTGGGGCCGATACCAGGGCTTATTGACATGAAAACCACGGTGAATGCCGTGGCAAGCGGCGGCGCCAACGCTGTTGTGGAGCACAAGGGCCTTGTGAGTGCGGGCCACCGGGGTGGCGGGCCGGACATAGGCCTTATCATCCACCTTTCCGCTTCCACAAGCATGTCGCCCCATCCCAATTCCAAAACCATCATCTGCTCCATTGAGGAAGCAATAAGGCTTGGCGCGGATGCAGTTTCCATCCATGTGAACCTGGGAGACGGCAACGAGCGGGAAATGCTTTCGGACTTTGGCCGCATTGCATACGAAGCCCGCAACTGGGGAATGCCCCTGCTGGCCATGATTTACTGCCGGGGCGAAAAAATTTCAGATGAATTCGACCCCAAGTGCATAAGCCATGCAGCCCGTCTGGGCAACGAAATCGGCGCGGACATCGTGAAAGTTCCCTACACAGGCTCGGTGGAAACCTTCCGCCAGGTTGTGGAGGGCTGCGACATCCCCGTTGTAATTGCAGGCGGCCCCAAGATGGACTCGGATCGGGACATACTGGAGATGGTAAAGGGCGCAATAGAAGCAGGCGGATCTGGCGTTTCCATAGGCAGAAACATCTTCCAGCATGAAAAAGTCCAGAAAATGACAATGGCCGTGGCCAGCATTGTTCATGACAACAAAAGCGTGGAAGAGGCCCTTGCCATTCTTAATGCCTAAAAAAGCCGGGGGTTTTAAATGAAAACCGTGTGGGTGAAGGCAAAGCCTTGGAACAAGAAGCTTGTTACCACTGCGCTTGAAGGCGGGGCAGATGCCATTTTGGTGGACGAGGCCGACACCGATAAGGTGCGTGCGCTGGGCAGGGTTGCCGTGATTGCCAAAAACGGCGACATGGTGCCGGGAAAAGATGTTTTTACCGTGGCCGTGAAAAGCCAGGAGGATGAAAAGGCGGTTGTTGAAGCCGCCCAAAAAGGCCCGGTCATTGTTGAGACAAGCGACTGGACCATAATCCCCCTGGAAAACCTCATCGCAAAACAGGCAAAGGTTGTTACTGCCGTAAAAAATCTGGATGAGGCCGTAACCGCTTCCGGCGTGCTGGAGCATGGCGCATGGGGCATTCTTGTGGATACGCCCGATGCCCTGGAATTAAAGAAAATCCTTGCGCATCTCAAAAGCAGCCAGGGCCAGACCCAGCTTGTGGAGGCAGCCATAACAGCCATCACGCCCGTGGGCATGGGCGACAGGGTTTGCGTTGACACCTGCACGAGCATGACCCGGGGCGAGGGAATGCTTGTGGGAAACGCATCATCCGGGCTTTTTCTTGTTCATGCCGAAAGCGTGGAAAATCCTTATGTTGCCCCCAGGCCCTTTCGGGTGAACGCAGGTGCTGTCCATGCCTACACAAGGGTGCCGGGCGGCAAGACCCGCTACCTTTCCGAGCTTGCCAGCGGAGATGGCGTTTGTGTGGTAAACAGCAAGGGCCAAGTACAGGAGGCCATTGTGGGCAGGGTCAAAATTGAGCGCAGGCCCCTGCTTATGGTAAAGGCCAGGGCTAATGACAGCGAGATTGGCCTTATCCTTCAGAATGCGGAGACCATTCGTCTCACCCTTCCGGATGGCAGGCCCGTTTCCGTGGTGGAGCTTTGCCCCGGAGACAGGGTTCTTGCAGCCGTGGAGGAAGGCGGGCGGCATTTCGGCCACAAAATAAAAGAGCGGATTGAGGAAAAATGAGCCTATCGCAAAAAAACGGCTCCTCCCCAAAAGAGCCTTCCATGACCGAGCTTCGCCGCAAGATTGACGCTGTGGATGAAGAGATAGTGGCCCTTTTGAACAGGCGCATGGAGCTTGCAGGGCTTATCGGCTCCATAAAAAAGAAAAAGGGCCTTCCGGTGGTGGATTTCTCCCGCGAGCGCGAGGTGCTTAAAAAGCTGGCCACAAAAAACAAGGGGCCGCTTCCGCCGGAAACCCTGCGCTATGTATATGCCGAGGTCATGGCCGCAGCCCGCAAGATTCAGACGCCCTTAAAGGTTTCCTTTTTGGGGCCGGAAGCCACCTTCACACACCTTGCCGCCATGAGCCATTTTGGCCATGCCACAACCTTTGACCCCCAGGCAGGCATCCGCGAGGTCTTTGAGAGCGTGGAGCGAAAAAACAGCCAGTTCGGCGTGGTTCCTGTGGAAAATTCCATTGAAGGCACGGTCAATCACACACTGGATCTCTTCTTCAGCTCGGACTTGCGCATCTGCGGGGAAATTTACACGCCCATATCCCACGATCTTCTGTCCAGGCAGACATCCCCGGATCAGGTGCGAACCGTTTTTTCCCACCCCCAGGCTCTTGCCCAGTGCCGGCTCTGGCTGCGGCAGAATTTGCCGGAGGCCAAGACAGTGCCCTGCGCAAGCACAACCGAAGCTGCGCGCAAAGCCTGCGATACACCCGAATCCGCTGCCATAGCAAGCTCGCTTGCAGCAATGGTCTATGATCTTGTGGTTCTGGCAAGCCATATTCAGGATGCAGCAAACAATGTAACGCGCTTTCTTGTCATCGGGCGGGATTCCCCTTCGCCCACAGGCAACGACAAGACTTCGCTTCTCTTTGCCACGCCCCATGTGCCAGGCGCCCTGTTCAAGGTTTTAAAGCCCATTGCAGATGCAGGCATAAACATGAACAAGCTTGAATCCCGGCCTGCAAAAAATGCTCCCTGGCATTATCTCTTTTTTGTGGATGTGGAAGGCCACATGGAGGATTTGCAGGTCAAGGGGGTTTTTGAAACGATGCAGACAGTGTGCGCCTTTGTCAAATGGCTTGGCTCGTACCCCCGCCAGGATTTGCCTTTGTGAAGATTTTGCCCTGGCAAAGGCGGATGCGCCGATGATGGCATATAAAAAGGATTTACCTTTAAAAAAAGGCGGCAGATTTTGATTTTCGATTCAAAAACAAAGCTCTATGGCGTTTTCGGGCATCCTGTGGGTCACAGCTTGAGTCCGCTCATGCACAACAGCGCCTTTGCCCATTTGGGCATAAATGCTGTTTACCTTGCCTTTGATGTGGCCCAGATAGGCCCTGCCGTAAGAGCATTGAGGGCCTTTAACATGGGCGGGGCAAGCGTTACAATTCCCCACAAGGTTTCGGTCATGGACCACCTTGATGAGGTTGACCCTTTAGCCCGGTCAATGGGCGCGGTGAACACAATTGTAAACCGGGGCGGGCATCTTTTTGGCTGCAACACCGATGGCCCAGGGGCAGTTGCAGCCCTTGGCGGAAAAGAGGCCCTTGCCAATAAAAACCTTGTTGTTTTAGGCTCCGGCGGTGCGGCGCGGGCCATTGCCTTTGCTGCAAAGCAAAGCGGGGCCACGCTTTTTATTGCAAACCGCAGGGAGGATGAGGCCCAGGCCCTGGCTTTGGCGGATGAGCTTTTGTGTCCCTTTGCCCTGATTAGTAAGGTTAAAGACCTGCCCTGCGACATACTAATTAACGCAACCCCTGTGGGCATGACGCCAAATGAGGGCCAAACCCCTGTTGATAAAAGCTTTTTTAAGCCAGGCATGATGGTCATGGATGCGGTTTACTCTCCACTTGAAACGCGGCTTTTAAGGGAGGCAAAACAGGCAGGCTGCAAGGTTGTGGAGGGGGTTAACATGTTCATCCACCAGGGGGCTGCCCAGTTTGCCCTCTGGACAGGGCAAACTGCACCAATAGAGATTATGCAAAGAATTGTTTACAAGGCATTGGCCAAAAAGCAGGAGCAAAACTCTTAATGAACAAAATCATCCGTCCCATAAGCCAAAAACCCGGCCCGGTCAAAGTGCCGGGTTCCAAAAGCCTTACCCACCGTATGCTTGTGGCCGCAGCCCTTGCAGAGGGAAAGAGCTCAATCGCCAATGCCCTGCAAAGCCAGGACACAAAGCTCACGGCCCAGGGCCTTGCCTGCCTTGGGGCGGGAATACGGCAAAACGGGCATGGCGTTCTGGAAGTAAGCGGAGTTGCGGGGAAGCCCGCAGCCTGGGCCGAGCCTGTGTTCCTCAACAATTCCGGTACCAGTATGCGCTTTTTAACCGCTGTGGCGGCCCTGGGCAGGGGGGCTTACACCTTGGCCGGAGCAGCCCGTATGCACGAGCGGCCCATAAATGACCTTGTAAACGCCCTTCGCAGTCTTGGGGTTCCCGCAAGGGCCATGAGCCCCGGCGGCTGCCCGCCTGTAATGGTGCAGGGGAGCAAAATCACAAAAAACAGTGTTGCGGTAAACTGCTCGGTATCAAGCCAGTTTCTTTCCGCACTGCTTCTCATCGGCCCATGCACGCCCAAAGGCCTTTCCATTACCGTTGAAGGCGATCTTGTTTCACGGCCCTATGTGGACCTCACCCTTGATGTGATGGAAAAATTCGGGGCGAAAATTGATCGCCAGGGCTACGAGAGATTTTCCGTGTCCGGGGGGCATTCCTATCAGCCCGGCGAATACACGGTGGAGACAGATGCCTCCAATGCCAGCTATTTTTTTGCGGCAGGCGCTGTTTCCGGAATTCCGGTAACCGTGGCAAATATAAGCCGTCAGTCCCTTCAGGGGGATATTCGCTTTTTGGCCGTGCTTGAAAAGATGGGTGCTGCCGTAAGCGAATCAGAGCAGGGTGTAACAGTATGCGGCAAAGATTTGACAGGGGTAACCGTTGACATGGGTGATATGCCCGACATGGTGCCAACCCTTGCTGTTGTTGCAGCCTTTGCAAAGGGCGAAACCCGCATAAGCAATGTTGCCCACCTGCGGGCAAAGGAAAGCGACAGGCTTGATGCTGTTGCAACAGAGCTTTCCCGCATGGGCATAAGCGTTTACGCAGGCAAAGATGAGCTTGTCATAACCGGCGGCACACCACAAAAAGCGTCAATCCGCACCTATGAGGACCACCGCATGGCCATGAGCTTTGCAGTGGCAGGGCTTAAAGTGCCGGGGCTTGTCATAACCGAAGCCTTTTGCGTGGAAAAATCCTTTCCAGACTTCTGGGATGTATGGGAGAAGCTTTACTGAAAAAAATGCAAAAACACACCAATATCTTTCTTATCGGGTTTCGCTGCACGGGCAAGAGCACTGTGGGCAAGGCCCTTGCTCAATCTCTGGGCCGGAGCTTTGTGGATGCGGACAAGGTTTTGGAGCAGCAGGCAGGAATGACCATTGCCCAAATTGTGGAAAAGGAGGGCTGGCAGGGTTTTCGAAGCCGGGAAAAATCCCTGGTGGAGGAGCTTTGCAAGGGCCGGGGCAAGGTTGTGGCCCCAGGGGGAGGCGCAGTGCTGGATGCGGATAACTCTGCCCTGATGCGCGAAAACGGCTTTGTGGCGTGGCTTAACGCAAGCGCCCCAACAATAGCAGCCCGCATGGAGGCGGATGCTGCAACTGCCGGGCAGAGGCCTTCCCTAACAGGAAAGGGCGTGCTTGAGGAGGTTTGCCAAGTGCTGGAGCAAAGAGGCCCCATCTACGAAAAAACCGCACATTTCAAAGTGGAAACTGATGGTTTGTCCATTGAAGATGTTGCAAACACTGTTGAAAATGCCTTTCAAAAGAGCTTGGAGGGCCTTT
>JASEHB010000164.1 GCA_030018745.1 Desulfatibacillaceae bacterium
CTTGCCGGGTCATTTTTTTTATGGAAAAGGCTAAAATTAAAAAGAGGGCTGTGGAGGGGCTTGCTGTCTGCCCAGAAGATTTGGTCAAAGCGGCCCATAAGGGCGATGGGCGATTCTGCATATGCAAAAACAGGCCCTTTGAGGCGTCTGCCAAGAGCAAGGGAAAGAAGCGGCTCTCCGCCCATGTGCAACAGGCAGGTGGGAGGGCTAAAAGCCCCGTTTGATGACGGCCCGTTTAAAATGGCGCGAAGGGCTACGGAAAAATCCCAGACCGCATCCACAAGGCCTCCATTGCGCAGCACGGCGGCTTCCATGCCGCTGGCATAAACGCAGGGAAGCACGGCAGCCACAATCTCCACCTGCGGGAAGCGTTTTTTGACAGCCAGGGCAAAAGGGTGCAGCCAGCCCGAAACCTCTCCGGGGCCATTGACCGTGACCACAATGCGCAGCCTGCTGTTTGCCATTAAAAGCCGCCGCTCGCTCGTTGTTGCACAAGGCTTTGGTGTCAGACCCCGAACCGGGCCTGATCGCCTGCGCGCAATTCCTTGCGCAGCACTTTGCCCACATTGCTTTTGGGCAGCTCCGGCAAAAACTCGATTTTTACGGGCCACTTGTACTTGGCCAGGCGCTCCTTGCAAAAATCCAGCATCTCCTGCTCTGTTGCCGTCTCGCCCTCTTTTAAAACAAGAAACACCTTCACCGCCTCCCCCCGTGTGGGATGGGGAATGCCCACTGTGCAGACCTCTAAAACTTTGGGGTGAAGAAGGAATGTTTCGTCAATGTCGCGGGGGTAAACATTGAAACCGCCGCAAATTATCATGTCCTTCTTTCGATCCACAATGTAAAAAAAGCCGTCCTCATCCATTGTGGCAATGTCGCCCGTGAAAAGCCAGCCGTCCCGCAGGGCCTCTGCGGTTTCCTCGCTGTTTTTCCAATAGCCCTCCATCACCTGGGGGCCTTTTACAACAAGCTCTCCGCGCTCGCCTGGGGGCATGGTCTTGTGGCCTGTGGCCAGATCCAAAATTGCACAGCGGGTATCGGGCAGGGGAATGCCTATGCTGCCCGGCTTGCGGTTTCCGCCAAAGGGGTTGACGGTTACAACAGGCGAGGACTCTGTCATGCCAAAGCCCTCCACAATGGTTGCGCCGGTTATCTCTTCAAACTCCTTTATGACCGCCAGCGGCAGGGGGGCAGAGCCGGAAAAGCAGCCCTTTATGCAGGTCATGTCGGTTTTTTCCAGGGCCGGATGGTTCAAAAGGTTGGCAAACATTGCCGGAACCATTGGCGCAAAGGTGGGCCTGAATTTTCTTATGGCAGCCAGAAGCTCATCTGGCTGGGGTTTTGGCACCAGAATATTGTTCCAGCCCTGCCAGATTGCAAAGTTCATGGCTGTTGTAAGGCCGAAAACATGGAAAAAGGGCAGAGCGCCCAGCATTACCTCCCTGCCTTTTTCAAAGCCGGGAAACCAGGCTTCAAGCTGCTGCACATTGCGGCTCAAATTGGCATGGGTCAGCATGACCCCCTTGGAAATACCCGTGGTGCCGCCGGTGTAGGCAAGCATTGCAAGGTCTGCGCTGTCCACAGCAACCTCCGGCGGCTTTTGCGCGGCCTTATCCAACAGTTCCTTGAAGCGAAAAACGCCCTCCTCCTGCCGCACATCGGCTGCAAGGCCCTTTTTCTTTGCCACAAGGCCAAAGAGCAGGCTTTTGTGGAAGGGCAGATAATCGCCGATGCTTGTGTAAACAATCTGCCTTACACTTGTAAGGGGGCGCAGCTCTATCATGCGGTTTGCCAGAAGATCTAAAGTTACAAGCACCTTGGCTGCTGAATCATTTAACTGATGGCCAAGCTCCCTATCCGAGTAAAGGGGGTTGTTCATCACAACAACAGCGCCAAGTTTGAGCGCCCCATAATAAGCAACCACCGTTGGAATGCAGTTGGGCAGAAGTATGGCCACAGCATCGCCCTTTTTTACGCCCATGCCGGAAAGGGCTGCTGCAAAGCGATCCACCATGCCCAACAACTCTTTGTAGGTGAGCACAAAGCCACGGAAATTGAGGGCAGGATTGTCGCCAAAGCTTTGTACCGCGGCATCCAGAGCCTGGACAAGGGTTATGTCCCGGTAATCCAGAGAGGCCGACACGCCTTGGTCGTAGAACTTGAGCCAGGGTTTTTTGTCATATATGGAATCTTGTGTCATTGTTTCCTCGTTATTTTGCGCCTGCAAGGGCGCTTTGCAGGCCTTGTTAGGTCAGGCGCAGGTCTTTGTCAACCGCGGGGGTTTTTGGGCTGTTCCTCTTTGATTTTAAGGGCAAGGGCGTAAATCTCGGCCTTTTTTCTGCCAAAGCGCTTTGCCACGCTCCCGGCAAGGGCGGAGAGGGAAAGGCCCCCGTCTGCAATGCCTTCTGCCAGGGTTGCGGCAATGGCATCCTCATTTTCTTCAATGCCTTGCAACTGCGCTCCGGCCACAAGCAGCGTGCATTCGCCCAGCACCGCCTGGCGCTCTCTCAACTGCCCGGCAATTTCGTTTAGGCTTCCGCGCAAAAACTCCTCGTGGGTTTTGGTCATCTCCCTTGCCAGCACAGCCTGGCGATTCCCCAGTTCAAGGGCAAGGGTCTCAAGGGTCTTTATAAGCCTTTTTGGCGATTCGTAAAAGACAAGAGTTGAGCGCAGCCCCTTTAGCTCCTCCGTGCGGGCTTTGGCAGCCCCGGCCTTTCTTGGCAGAAATCCGGCAAAATAAAAGGAGTCTGTTGGAAGCCCGGAGACACAAAGGGCTGCAACAGGCGCGCTTGGGCCGGGAATGGGGATCACGGAAATGCCCTGGGCAAGCGCGCTGCAAACAAGCCTAAAGCCAGGATCAGAAAGGCTTGGCGTGCCTGCATCGCTCACAAGGGCCATGCTCTGGCCCTGCTTCATTCGCTCCAGAAAGTGGGGGGTGCGGGCCTGCTCATTGTGCTCGTGGCAGGAGACAAGGGGCTTTGAAATGCTGTGGGCGGCCAGAAGCCTTTTTGTCTTGCGCGTGTCCTCGGCAGCGATAAAATCCACCCCGGCCAGCACCTTTAAGGCACGCAGGGTTATGTCGTCAGGGTTTCCTATGGGCATTGCAACCACAAAAAGGCTGCCTTGCCCCCCCTTATTGGACGGCGCATTCAAAGGCATTTTCAATGACCTCCGCAATGGGCTTGTCCGCCAGCTCGTCAACCGCCACAACATCAAAGCGGCTTTTGCAGCCGTTTAGGTTATTGGCGGAAACATAAAAAAGGGCTGCAAGGGATATTTTTTTCTGCTTGGCAGGTGTTACAGAAAGCTTTGCCGGCCCAAATGAGGCAGAAAGGCGGGTCTTTACCTCCACAAACACCAGGGTATCGCCCTGCCGGGCGATTATGTCTATTTCGCCCATTGGGCAGGTGAAGTTCTGCTCCAAAATTTTGCAGCCCCGTTTTTTGAGGATTTTTACAGCCAGGGCCTCGCCGCTTCTACCTTTTTTTCTTGTGCTGGTTATCATAAGAGGCTCTAAATCCGGCTGCTTACTTTAAACAAGATATTGTTGCGGGGAAAGGTTTGAAAAACTGAAAAATCGCTCGCTTGGTTACAGCAAAAAGCGCGTCAGGCCTTTGTCTGCTCTCCTGCAATCTCTGCGCCCAGAACCTGGCTTATGGCTCTGCGGCTGACTGCGCCTTCCCGCAGAAGGCGCGGTATTGGGCCGCTAATATCCAGAACGGATGAGCCTGGGCCTCCTGCAAGAGCACCGGCGTCCAGTATTATTTCTGCACCCTGCTTTATGCCTTGCGCAAGCTGCGCCACATCCCAGGGCGCAGGAAGGCCCGATGGGTTGGCGCTTGTGCCGGTTACGGGCCTGCCCAGAGCCTTTATAAGCGCCCTTGCCACAGGATGTGCCGTAAGGCGCACGCCAATGGAGCCATTTGCCGAGACAAGGGTGGCAGGGGCATTCTTTTTGGCTTTTAGCACAAGGGTAAGCCTGCCGGGCCAGAAGGCGTCTGCAAGCTTTTGTGCCATAGGGCCAAAATCATCAACCAGAGCAATAACCTGCTCCATATTCTGCGCCAGCACCAGCAGGGATTTTTCCCGCTCCCGGCCCTTGAGGGCAAAAACCCTCTCCACAGCCGCAGGGTTGTACGCATCTGCGGCCAAGCCGTAAAGCCCGGTTGTGGGAATAACCGCCATGCCGCCGGAGGCGATTATCCCTGCTGCCCGGTTTATGTCCTTCTCATCCGGGCTTGCAGGATTTATAAAAAGGGTTTCAGCCACGCTCTGTAACAGCCTGCGCCTTTTCCATAACCGCCGCTGCCATCTCTTTCTTGTGCTCCTTCAATCGCAGGGCAAGCCCGGAATCGGTGAGGCCGCATATCTGGGCTGCAAGGTATCCTGCATTCTTTGCCCCCATCTTGCCCACAGCCACCGTGGCAACCGGCACGCCGGGGGGCATCTGAACCGTTGAAAGCAGGGCGTCCAGCCCGTTTAAGGGTGTAGCGTCAATGGGCACGCCGATGATGGGCAGGGTGGTCTGGGCGGCCAGCGCACCGGCCAGATGGGCGGCTGCCCCGGCCCCTGCAACAATAACCTGAACCCCGCGCCCCTGCGCCTGGGAGGCAAGCTGCGCCGCGCGCTCCGGCGTGCGGTGGGCCGAGGCCACGGTCATTTCGTAGCCCACACCAAAATCCTTTAAAACCTTTGCGGTTTCTCGCATGATCGGCAGATCCGAATCGCTGCCCATGATTATAAGAACGCGAACGGGATTTTCTTTTCTTTTCAAGGCTTTTGCTCCTATATCCTTGCGGTGTTGCGCTCCAAGCCAGGAGATTTTGTCCACAGCTTTGTAGGCGCGGTCAATGGCATCTGCAATGCTTTGCCCTATGGCCGTAACCCCCAGCACCCGGCCCCCGGCGCTTACAATTTTGCCGTTGGCAGATGCTGTTCCTGCATGAAAAACCATCACGCCTTCCATTTTGGCCGCCTTGTCCAGCCCGGCGATTATGTGGCCTTTTTCGTAGTTGCCAGGATAGCCCTTGCTGGCCATCACAACGCACACGGATGGGCGCGGGTCTATTTCAAGCTCAATCTGATGGAGCCTTTCTTCGACAACCGCCTCCATGACATCAACAAGGTCAGAGGAAAGGCGCATCAAAAGCGGCTGGCATTCCGGGTCTCCGAAGCGGACATTGAACTCAAGAACCTTGACAGCCCGGTTGTCAATCATCAGCCCTGCATACAGCACGCCCTTGTAAGGGGTTCCACGGGCAGCCATTGCATCCACTGTGGGCTGCATTATGCTTTCCATAATGTGCTTGCCAAGGGCCTCATCCACAACAGGCGCTGGCGAGTAAGCGCCCATGCCGCCCGTGTTGGGGCCTTTGTCGCCGTCATAAACAGCCTTGTGATCCTGGCTTGTGGGCAGGGCCTTGACCGTTTTTCCGTCCGAAAAAGCCAGAAAGGAAGCTTCCTCGCCTGCAAGGAACTCCTCTATGACGCAGACTTTGCCCGCCGCGCCAAAGGCCTTGTCCTTCATCACCGTTTTCACGGCGCGGTTTGCCTCATCAAGACTCTGGCAGACCATCACGCCCTTGCCAGCAGCAAGGCCGTCTGCCTTCACCACAAGGGGCGCACCCAATTTTTTTACATAGGCAATGGCCTTTTCAATGTCCGTGAAGGCCTTTCCCTTTGCCGTGGGTATGGAGTTTTGCTCCATGAGCTTTTTTGCAAAGGACTTGCTGCCCTCCAATGCTGCTGCTGCCTTTGAAGGCCCGAAGATTTTAAGCCCCTTCTTTTCAAAGCGGTCTACAATTCCAAGGGTGAGCGGGTCTTCCGGGCCGACCACGGTGAGATCCACCTTGTTCTTGATGGCAAAGGCCAAAAGCCCTGCAATATCGCTGGCCTTTATGTCAATGCACTGGGCAAGGCCCTTTATTCCGGCGTTTCCCGGAGCGCAGAAAATTTTTTTAACCCGCGGGCTTTGGGCGATTTTCCAGACAAGGGCGTGCTCCCTGCCTCCGCTGCCTATAACAAGAATGTTCATTTAATAATTCTCCCTAAACAGTTTAATCTGGAAAGATTGCCCTTTTGCCGGGCCAACCAAAAGCGCGGCAAAAAAAGTCATTGAGCCAAGCCCAAAAGCAAAACCTTTTTTGATTTCTG
>JASEHB010000165.1 GCA_030018745.1 Desulfatibacillaceae bacterium
CAGGATTGTTCTGCCCCTGCCGGGCAAAAGGCCGGGGCCTGTAAACACCTACCTTTTTACTGATGACCCCATAACACTGGTGGATACAGGCACGGCCAGGGCCTACCCTGTGCTTGAAAAGGCCCTGGCAGGGCTTTCCCTGTCTCCAGGCGATATTTCCCAGGTTGTTCTCACCCACGGACACATTGACCACTACGGCAGCGCCCGATATATAAAGGCCGCTTCAGGCGGCCTTACCCAGGTTCTTGCCCATCCCTTTGACCGGCAAAGCATTGAAAAAGGCAGGGAATACACATTAAAAAGCACCAGCCGCTTTATGACCCTTATGGGCGTGCCCTTTGGAATTCAGGCGGCAATGGCAGGCCTTTTTCTGGTTTTCGACAAGCTGGCCCTCACCGTTAATGTGGATGCAACTTTTGCGGAGGGAGATGAGTTGCCTTTAGGCCGCTACAAGGCAAGGGTAATTCACACCCCCGGCCACACAAGGGGTTCTGTCTGCCTTCATCTGGCAGACCAGGGGGTTTTGCTGGCCGGGGATCACATTCTGGCCCACATAACCCCAAATGCCCTTGTGGTCATAGACGAGAACTCCCCTCTTCCTGTTGCCAAAAGCCAGGAGGATTTCTACCAGTCCTTAAAAAAGGTGGAAGCCCTTTACCCAAAACTGGTTCTCCCGGCCCACGGGCGAAGCATAAGCAACCTTGGCAAGGTGGCGGACCTTTATCGCACAACCTTTGAGGCGCGCCAGCTTCTTACCGAAAAAGTGATTAGCCAGGGGGCAAGGACCGTTTATCAGGTGGCCAGGGCGCTTTTTCCGGATATACCCAAAAACCTGCGCTTTGTGCTGGAGATTTATCTTGCTGTTTCCGAAGCCTTCACCCACATACAGGTTCTTGAGGCCAAAGGCCGGGTTTCCGTAAGGGTGGGCAGGCGCACAATGACTGTCCGTGCCCGCAACAGGCTTTAGAAAACACAAACGCAAGGCAAGGAGCAACGCCTTTGTCCACCTCAAAAGCAAGCAGCGCATTTACTCTGATTTAAGGATGATGCCCCATGAAGATTCAAGACATTGCCGGAGGCATTGTTGACGAGGCTTTCCTGGCCCTGCCCCGGATTTTGAAAAATTTTGTTCCAAAAAGAAAAATCTCTGCCCAGGACTTTGAGCAGGAGCTTGACTTTTATTTTGAGCAAGGCTTTGTGGACAGGCCCTCCTCCTTTTTTTTAAGCCCAGATAAAACGCCGGACTGGATTATTGCCGAAGTTTCCAACACCAAACACAGCCAGCAGCGGCAAATACGGTTCCAGAGCAGCTACCAGGTTAAAAACCCCAAGGTTGCACCGCGTTATGAAAGCCACATTGCAAACCGCACAGCCTGCATTTATCTCTGGAGCAAGCCCGGCGGCCCGCCCAGGCCCCTTGTGCTCTGCCTGCATGGATTCATGCTTGGAGACCCGGATCAGGCCCTTGCCATGTTCCGTGTACAAAAGATGCTGGATGCTGGGCTGGATGTGGCGCTGTTTATAGCCCCCTTCCATGCTGATCGCTCATCTTCGGGCAAGGCCGGGGCCAGAAAGGCCATTTCGCCAGATGACCCTGCCATGACCACTGAATTCATGGGTCAGGCCCAGCACGATCTGGCCTGTTCTCTTGCAATTTTAAGGCAGATGGGCGCTCCCAGAATAGGCATCATAGGTGCCAGCCTGGGAGGATATCTTGCCGGGCAGCTTGCCAGCCTGGAATATTCCAAAGGCGTGGATTTCTGCGCCCTCATGGTTCCGGGGGTCAGCTTTGAAAAGCCCATTGGCCCGGACTCGTTTGCCCTGCCATTCTCTGTAAATGACAGGCTCAAGAAAAAAATCCACTCTGTCTGGAACTTTCATTCACCCCTTAACATGGAACTTTCAATGCCAAAGGGAAATCTCCTGATTGTGGCTTCAACCGGGGATCGCCTGTGTCCATTTGTATATACCCGCAAACTGTGCGAAAAATGGGGCTGGCCGGAGCATCATTTTCTGGACGGGGGCCACTGGCTCATGTTTTCCAGGGCGAAAAGGGGCAAGGCCTGGTATAACTTTTTGCAAAGGCAGGGGTTTATATCCTGATGAATAATCCTTTAAAATCAAGTTGTTTTATCTTATCATCTTTCCTGCTTTTTTTAGTGGCCGGGCTTTTTGGCTGCGTGCCTGTTATGCCCTATTCCCCTTCTGCCCCAGCACAGCAAGCCCTTGTTTATGAGCTGCCACAAGGCTCGCAGATTGTTGATTTGGCGGTTTCATCCGATGCAACACGATGGATGGCAAAAGAAAAAGGCGCAGACGGCAAATTCCGCATGGTTGTTGATGCAAAAGCCCAACCCTGGTTTGAGGCCGTGGATTTCCCCCCCCTTCCCCATAGCGCCTTTTCGCCGGACAGCAGCTCATGGGTCTATCAGGCCTGGGAAAATGGGCAGGCCTTATTGCTTTATGATGGATTTTCCGTGCTGCCCTGCCAGGAAATTGCCTTTGCAGGATTTGCAGACCCCGGCATTACATTTTCCTGCCAGGATGAGGATGGCTACTGGTCTGTGAGAGCCTGGGTTACAGGCGGAGAGCTGCATGAGGATGATACAGGTCCCTATGAACCACCCTTTAAAGCCTTTTGGGACGGTATGGTTTGGGCCTTTGTAACTGCTGATCCTGCTGCTGTTTTTGAGGGGCCGGATTTTTCGGTTACTCTGCCCTTTAATGCCCTGTCTCTTACCCATGATATGGTTTTTACTGTGCCAGACTACCTTGTTGCAGGCTTTGGCCCGGAAAACGGCCTGGCCTTTTTCGGGGCAAAGGAGGGGCTGCCCGGCGCCTTGAATGCCTTTGCGGTTTTTTTGTCCTGGGACAACCTTGAGCAGGTGAGCATTATACCCTTTATGGATATTGAAGGCCTGGCGGATTATCCTGCTTTAAGCCCGGATGCAACGCGCCTCGCCTTTGCCGCAAAGGCCAAAGGCAAGGTGCGCGTCTTTTTGGCGGATGTCAAAGATAATGCGTTTGGCGAAGACCCGGCGTTTGATGAGGTCAAGGGGCTTGTCTTTTCGCCTTCTGGGGGGGATGTTGCCTATGCAGTCAGCACGGAAAAAGGCTGGCAGGCCTTTTACCGGGGGCTGCAAGGCCCGGCCTGCAACAGCATTAAGGATATTTGCTTTTCCGGCGATGGACGGCGTCTTGCCTGGCTTGGAAAAAAAGAGGCTGCCTGGTCGGTTTTTGTTGATGGAAATGAGATTATCAGCGGTTTTCCGCTGGCAGCAGGCCCTGCCTTTTCCCCGGACAGCCGCAGCCTTTATTTTTATGCGGCCAAAGATGATGGCATTTATCGCGTAACAGCCCTAAATCCCCCCGCACCATGATGTTTCTACAGGCGTGGGCAGGTAAAATCAGGGCATTACCATCACCTGCTCCAAACCCCTGCGGGCCTTTGGCCAGTCGTAGAGAATTGAATCCCAGGGATAGGTGGGATTTTCTGTGTTCAGGCAACGGATGAATTCCTGCCGCGCCTTTTCGTATTGGCCCTGGGCAATGAGTATTTCTCCAAGGGTGACAGATGCAAGGGTCAGGTTTGGGTCCTGGCTTACAGCTTCGATGGCCAGCTTTTGGGCTTCTCCAAGATTTCCCATGGGCCAGGGGGCCTGGGCCTTTATTGCAGCCAGAACCACTTTTGCCAAAACCGCAAAGCGGTTCTGCGGGGCCAGATCAATGGTTTTTCTCAAATCTGCCTGGGCCTGCCGTGCAAGGCCCGCTGCCCTGAACAGGCCCGCCATCTGGGCCAGCAGAATCCGGCTTGCGCCCATCCAGTAATGGCCTGGCGCGGAATTTGGGTTAATATCCACCGCTTTTTGCGCCCAGGCCAATGACTCTGTAAAAAGTTCCTGCCGCTTGCTATCGTTGGTGCTTGCCTCCCCTTTTTTTAGTGTGGCCTCTGCAAGCTTCCAGTGGGCATCCTCATTTTCCGGGTCCAGGTCCAAAGCCTTTTTATAAGCGTCAATGGCAAAATCCAGGTTTTCCAGGCCCCTGTGCATCTGCACAAAAAAGGCCCATCCCTCATCCAGCAGCCTTTGCACTTCATAGTCAAGGCCCGGCTGCCCATCGGGCAAACAATGGGCAACCGGGCCTATTAAGGCAAATGCAAAAAAGACAAGACAAAAAGCTGTAACAAAGGGTTTCATGCCAAAACTGCCGTCCTTACTTGATGCCCATATGCTTCAGAAGGGCATCAGTAATCTCGCCTGTAACAGGCAGGTTATTCATTTTTTCATACTCGCGTATGCCCTTGCGGGTGGCCGGGCCGGGGTCTCCGTCAATTTTAAGGTCGTAAAGACCCATTGACTGGAGCTTTTCCTGAATGGCCTTGATGTTCATAAAGTGCTGCCACCATGTGGTTTGAGGTCTTTGGATCTGCTCTTTTGTGGCGGTCCTGGGCATGGGATATGCTGCTGAAGCATCCACAACTCCATCCTGTCTCCGAACAACGGCTGCAACTTCAGGCGGCGGAGCAATCAGTATTTGCGGCTCTTTAACTTCTTCAACCTCTTTTACTGCAAGGGTCTTTTCCGCCTTTTCCTCAACAGCAGGCGCTTCCGGCACGGCAGCGGCCGCCACCTCGGCAATCTTCTCCACTGCCGGTGCAGGTTCAACTCTGGCTATTTCTTCTTTAACCGGGGCAGGTGCAACCCTTGCTGCCTGCTCCCTTGCCGGAGCAGGTGCAGGGGCAACCCTGGACGGCGGTGCAGCTACAAGGCTTTCTTCAATAACCGCAGGCCTGGGCCTTGGCTGGGCAGCGGTGGCCGCCCCTTGTCCTTCAAGGGTTTCCTTTCCGCCTGCTCTGTACCATGCAAGATGCGCCACAATGTCATCCAGCAGGGACTGGGGCCACAACTGCCCGGTAAAGCGGGGCCACACGCGCATGGTACGCCTTTTGAGATCCTCCATCATCTCCGGAGAGTTGGTTATCGGCTCCACGCCATACCTTATCATGCCCTCAAGGCTGGCCTGGGCGTCTTTGCGGGTACCGATGTTGAATTCATCCTGAACGCCCGGACGGCGCTCCATTATGGCCCTCTGATAGGACGGCGGCAATTCTTCCCAGGCGGGTTTGGTTACCACTATTGCTGCCGGAGCGTAGCGGATGCGAGCAAGGTTTACGAACTTGGTGGTGGTGTAAACCTGGGTACCAACCTGCCAGATGCCGGTGGTGATGTTGGAGTCGGCAAGCCCAGTGCGAATGGCTGCCGGAGACTCCACAATGCCCAGAGGAATCGGGTTGGCCCCAAGCTCCCTCAACCAGGCCTCCTCAATGGGGCCTGACCAGGAAAGAATTTTGGCCTGGCGGAAATGCTCTATTCTGTCAAAGGGATATCTTGTGGAATAGAAAAGGTCAAAGTCCATGTCTATCCACATGAGCAGCTTGAAATTCCTTTGCTGGAAAAAGAAGTCAAAGGTGGGGTACATAACTTCCCGCAGATAGTCCACCTCATCAAAGCCGTTGAAAAGAAAGGGAAGCGCCAGAATCGAAAATTCCGTGCTGATGAGGTTGGTGCCCACCAGGGTCAATCCGCCCCCCTGGAGCTGGCCTATGTACATCTTGGAAACATAGTCGTCATCGTTTCCCATTACTCCGCCGTAATATACCTGCCAGGCAAGATTGCCCTCCGTTGCTTCACGCATGGCCGGCAGCAGGGAGTTTGCCACCATGTTGGCATAACCCATGCCGCGTGGCGCCTGGGTTGCAAACTTCCAGCGGTATTGCTTTGTTGCATCGGCTGCATGGGCCAGGCTGGAGCCTGCCAGGAAAAGCAGCGCAAATGCTATCACAAAAATGCGGAATTTTTTCATTTTGCCCTCCTTAAAGGTTGTTAAGCGCCAAAACAAGATGAGGAAAACACGGTTTGATATTAAAGGAAAAAACAGGTTTGCTATTATTTTTTAGGGCTTGACCAAGTTTTCATGGTTTAAGGCTGGCCTTAAAAACTGACTATGCCCTTTTTGCCAAAAAAATCCCCCCCAGGAGCAAGCTTAAAGCGGCACTTTATCTTTGTTCGGTCTCTTCCTTATTTGTTTTAACAATACCCTTTTTTGACAG
>JASEHB010000166.1 GCA_030018745.1 Desulfatibacillaceae bacterium
TTTTTCACGGTTGTGATGGGCCTTATTTTAACGGCCCTGGCAGCCTTGGCGCTTCACGGCGTAGAAAACCGCTCCCGGCAAGAGATTTTCCACCACCTTGCCAACTCCCAGGCGGATTTGATTGTACGGACTGTCACCAACCTGCGGGACCATCAACTGGGGGGGCTGGCCCGATTCTATGAGGGATCCGACATTGTTGACAGGGGGGAGTTTGCAGCCTTTGCAGGGCCATCTGTCTTGAAAGGCGGCCTATTGGCCCTGGCATGGATTGCCAGGGTTCCGGCAGACGAAGCCCAAACCTTTGAGGCCAGGATACACAAAGAAGGCATAGAGGATTTTTTTATATGGCAGACAGGACCTGACAACCAAAGGGAGCAGGCAAGCGGAAGGGAATATCTGTACCCCGTGATGTTTGTGGAGCCGTTTGCGGGAAAAGAACGGCTGATTGGCTATGATGCAGGCTCGCATCCGGCCCGCCTGGAGGCAATCCAAATTGCCCGCAAAACAGGGCTTGCCACATCCACAGGGCCGCTTGCCCTCACGCCGGAAGGGGAAGGCGAACAGGGTCTTCTGATTTTCCACCCTCTGGCAGATGAAAATCTTGGTTTTGTGATGGCTGTTTTAAGGCTGGATCTGCTGCTTGCATCATTCTGGTCCAGCGGAATGGGAGCTGATGCAGCCGTTGAAACCAAAATCCTTCTCCTTGAGGCAGGTGAAGAATCAACAGGGCTTGCCGTATCCCCACCCAGAAACATTTTTAGGCAGGCAAATATTTTAGACAAAGAAAAATCATACGGGAAAAATTTTGGCCTTGAGGTCATCTTTCCTCTTTTCGAGTTCGGAAAAACTTATGCCCTGTCCGCCTCTCCGGGCCGGGCCTTCTGGGAGGCCCACCCGCCGCGCGCCGGGCTGATAACCGCTGTGCTTGGCTTTTTTGTGACAATGCTCCTGGCGACTCTTGTCCATTTTCTGGTGTGCCGGAGGGTGGACCTGGAAATGCAGGTGGAGGAGCGCTCCAAGGAGCTTTCCCAAAGCGAGGAAAACCTGCGGGCCACCCTGGACTCCATTGGGGATGGGGTTATTGCAACAGATATAAACGGCCGGGTGACACGCATGAACCCTGTTGCCCGGAAGCTGACGGCCTGGACCCTGAAGGAGGCCCTGGGCAAGCCCTTGGAGCAGGTTTTTGTCATCATCCACAGCCAGACCCGCAAGCAGGCCTTCAACCCTGTAAGGCATGTTCTTAAAACCGGCCAGGTTCTTGAGCTTGCCAATCACACGGCGCTGATTGCCCGTGATGGAGCCGAGCGCCAGATAGCCGACAGCGCAGCCCCCATCCGAGATGCCTCCGGTGCAGTAATCGGGGCTGTTCTGGTTTTCAGGGATATAACCAAAGAGTACGATGCCCGCCAGCAGATAAAAACCGCCAACGCAAGATTCCGCCAGCTTGCAAAGCAGAACCGGGCAATCACCTGGGAAGTTGATGCAACAGGCCTTTACACCTATGTAAGCGGCGTGATCACGGATGTGTTGGGCTACACACCCCAGGAAGTGGTCAACAAAATGCATTTCTACGACCTGCACCCCCAGCAGGGGCGTGAGGAATTCATAAAGGAGTCCTTTGATGTTTTTGAGCGCAAGGAGCCTTTCCTTGATATTGAAAACCCCGTGCAGAGCAAGGACGGCCAGATATTGTGGGTTTCCACAAACGGCATACCAAAAATAGGCGCAGACGGCTCTTTGCTTGGATACCAGGGTACGGACACGGACATAACAGCCCGCAAGCTGGCTGAAAAGGCCCTTGTCAAAAGCGAGCAGCGCCTTGCCCTTGCCACCCGCGGAACAGGCATAGGCATATGGGATTACCGCATCCAGGAGGATAACCTGGATTGGGATGAGCGGATGTTCGAGCTTTTCGGCGTTTTGCGCAAAGACTTTGGAGGCAAATTCGAGGACTGGGCCCGTTGCGTTGTTCCCGAAGCCCTGCCAAAGACCCTTGCTGATTTTGAAAATGCCCTCAAAGGCGAAAAGGATTTTTCAATAGAGTTTCCCATTCAAATGCCTGACAGCTCCGTTAAATGGCTGGCAGGAGCCGCCTTTGTAACCCGCGACAGCCAGGGGAAGCCTGTGCGGGTGGTGGGCGTAAACTACGACATAACAGAGCGCAAGCAGGTCCAGATAGCCTTAAAGGAAAGCGAAGTGCGGCTGCGGGCCATAACGGATTCCGCCCAGGATGCCATACTGATGATGGACTGGCAGGGGCTTGTATCCTATTGGAATCCGGCGGCCCAGAGGATATTCGGATATGCGCCCGAAGAAGCCCTGGGCCGCGACCTGCACGATTTTATCGCACCGGCCCGCTACCGGGAGGCATATCAAAGGGCCTTTCCCCATTTCGCCCTGACCGGCAAGGGGGATGCGGTGGGCAAAACCCTTGAACTGGAAGCCATGCACAAGGACGGCACAGAAGTTTTTGTGGAGCTTTCCCTCTCTGCAATTCACTTGCAGGGCAAGTGGCACGCTGTTGGCATAATGCGCGACATTGGCGCCCGCAAAAAAGCCGAGGAGGAGCTTCTTTTGCAAACCAGCCTGCAAAAGATGCTCATGGAGATTTCGTCAATCTACATAAGCCTGCCGCTCAACATGGTGGATGCTGAAATTGAAACCTCAATGGGCCAGCTTGGCCGGTTTGTAGGCGCTGACCGGGTTTCCCTTTTTGATTATGATTTTGAAAAACAAATCTGCACAAACACCCATGAATGGTGCGAAGACGGCGTTGAGCCGAAAATTGACGAGCTTGGCGCAATCCCCTTTGGCAAAATCATCGAGCTGGTGGAAACCCACAAAGACGGCCATACCGTGTATGTGGGGGACAGTTTTGCCCTGCCGCCGGAAAGCGGCATAAGGACGATAATGGACATGCAGGATCTTAAAAGCATTATCGCCATGCCCATGATGGACGGGGAAAATTGCATGGGCTTTGCCAGCTTTGACTTTGTGTTTGACCGCTGCCAGTATTCCGAGGCCCAGCAGCGGCTGCTTTCCGTGTTCGCCCAAATGCTTGTCAATGTTCGCAAGCGCCGGGAAATGGAGGCTCAAATTCAGAAAAGCCGCGCCCAGGCCGAAGCTGCCAGCGCAGCCAAGAGCCAGTTTCTGGCCAACATGAGCCACGAAATACGAACGCCCATGAACGGCGTCATCGGAATGGCGGGCCTGCTTCTGGACACAGAACTCTCCGATGAGCAGCTTCGCTATGCCCAGATTGTACGCGACAGCGCGGAATCCCTTTTGAATGTCATCAACGATATTCTGGATTTCTCGAAGATAGAGGCAAAGAAGCTGGAACTTGAGGTGCTGGATTTTGACCTTTCCGGCCTGCTGGAGGACTTTGCCGCCTCACTTGCCGTCCGCGCCCAGGAAAAAGGCCTGGAGTTTCTGTTGGGCATTGATCAGGATGTGCCGGTGCTGCTGCAAGGCGACCCCGGACGCCTGCGCCAGGTGCTGACCAACCTTGCGGGAAATGCCATCAAGTTCACCAGTCATGGCGAGGTGGTTATCAATGTTGCCATAGACCGGCAAGCCCCCCCTCAAAAAGATGACGGCGATTTTGTCGCCCTGCGCTTTTCCATAAAGGATACGGGCATAGGCATACCCAGGGAAAAAGCGGCCCTTCTCTTTGACAAGTTCACCCAGGCGGATGCATCCACAACCCGCAAATACGGAGGCACCGGCCTGGGGCTGGCCATATCCAAGCAGCTTGTGGAGCTGATGGACGGGCGGATAGACATAGCTTCAACGCCCGGCAAAGGCTCGGAATTTTTCTTTACCGTGCGCCTTAAAAGGCAGCCCCAGGGGGCTGTTTCAAGCAGGCTGCCCCAGCCTGACCTCACCGGCCTTAAGGCCCTTGTTGTGGATGACAACTCCACCAGCCGCCAGATTCTTGTGCGGCACATGCTCTCGTGGGGCATTCAGCCCCATGAGGCCGGGGGCGGCTTTGCCGCGCTTTCGGCCCTCTATGAAGGCTTGGAGGAAAACAAGCCCTTCCGCCTTGTGCTCATTGATATGCAAATGCCAGGGATGGACGGCGAGACCCTGGGCAGGGTCATACAAGCGGACAAGCGTCTTGCCGGAACCAGCATGATACTGCTCACATCATTGGGCGCTGTCGGCGATGCAAAAAGGTTTACCAAGCTTGGCTTTTCAGGATACCTTACAAAGCCCATCCAGGCCCACGAACTTAAAAGCACAATCCTGCTGGCCCTGACCAAAAATGAAGGCATAAAACCATCCGGGCCACTTGCCACGCGCCACGCAACGCGCGAGGTCATGACCGGGGCGGCCCCAAGCAAGTTACGCATACTTTTGGCTGAAGACAACCTCACCAACCAGCAGGTTGCCCTGGGAATACTCAAAAAGCTGGGCTTTGGCGCAGATGCTGTCACGGATGGGCAGGAAGTCTTAGAAGCCTTGAAATCCGCGCCCTATGACCTTATTCTTATGGACTGCCAGATGCCGGTGATGGACGGCTATGAGACCTCGCGACGAATCCGGAATTCAGGCATGAATTTCAAGGATATTCCCATTATTGCCATGACCGCCCATGCCATGGCCGGAGACAGGGAAAAATGCCTGGAAGCCGGAATGAACGACTACATCTCCAAGCCGGTTTCGCCCCAACTGCTTTTTGAGGCAATAGAAAAATGGAGCAGGGGCAAGGAGAAAAACCCGCAAAAGGAAGCTGACGGGCCTCCGGCAGACATGGCAAATCCTGGCAAATCCTGGCCGCAGGTGTGGAACAAAAAAGCCATGATGGACATTCTGGTCAACGACAGGGTGCTTGCCAAATCCATTGTGGAAGTTTTTCTGGCGGATATTCCCCTTCAGATAAAGGCCCTTGGCGAATCGTTGAAAACAGGGAGTGCGTCCGGCGCCGAGCTGCGCGCCCACACCATAAAGGGCGCTGCCTCCAGCGTGGGAGCCAGCGCCCTGGAAGCCCTGGCCCTGAAAATGGAAAGGGCCGCCAAGGCCGGGGATATGGACACAACCTTAAAACTGATGGCTGATTTGACTGGCGCATTTGAAGAGCTGAAAAAAGCGATGGAAGAATCGCAAGGCTCAAAGAAAGCCTAAAAGCCGCCGTGCGCAGCAAAACGAGGTTTGCCACAAAAGGTGGCCAGTAGCGAGGGTTAAAATGAGAATCTTTATTGCCGAAGATGATTCCACATCCCGCAGCATTCTGGCGGCTGTTTTACAAAAACAGGGCCACGAGGTCACCACCGCAAGTGACGGAATTCAGGCTCTTGAGGTTCTTGAGGGGCAAGATGCCCCGCTCATGGTCATACTGGACTGGGTGATGCCCTTTATAAGCGGTGTGGAGCTTTGCCGAATCATCCGGGCAAAAAAAACAAACCAGCCGCCCTACATAATTCTGCTCTCCGGCAAAAACGAGAAGGCAGATATTGCAGAGGGTCTTTCCTCCGGGGCGGATGACTACCTGACCAAGCCATTTGACCCCATTGAATTAAGCGCAAGGGTTGAGGTGGGCCAGCGCATCCTGAACCTGCAGGCAGAGTTGGCTTTGAAGATAAAACAGCTTGAGCAGGCCCTTCTGGAGGTCAAAACCCTGCGCGGCATTCTGCCAATATGCTCATTCTGCAAGCAGATAAGGGATGACAAGGGCGCGTGGAGCCAGTTGGAGTCCTACATCAGCAAGCATTCGGACGCCTTCTTCAGCCACAGCATCTGTCCAAAATGCATGTCGGAACAATTTCCGGATATCAAGCCGGGCAAGGGCGGATAAGTCCGCGATAAGACCATGAGCAATGTGATTTTGCTCCAGCCGAAGCTTCGCCGTCTGGCACAAGCCATGCGCTTTGTGGATTCCCCTGCCCTGTTTGCGGCCAGCAAAAGCAAAGCCCTGCCAATGCTTCTGGAAATCCTGCCCATTGCCGAAACACGGACAAAGCATCAGATAATGATGTTTCTGGCCCAATATGCTCCAGGCCATGCCCCAAAAGCCCTGTTTGAAATTTTAGATGACCCTTCAACCCCTTTGCAGACGCGATATTATGCGGCCATACAACTGCGCCAGGTACTGCCCGC
>JASEHB010000167.1 GCA_030018745.1 Desulfatibacillaceae bacterium
ATGTAAAAAGGCTTTGTTTGCAGCAAGACAGGCACAACAAAATTGATGGTGGCAAATATCCTGGATGTTGAGAGATTGTCAAGATGAAATTTTCAAAGAGGCGATGTTGGGCTAGCGCCAGCGTAGCCCAACATCAAAGCAACACATCGGCAAGCACCCCGACATCAAAACCAAACAGAGTGGCAAGGCGTTGACCCCAAACAGCCGGAAAAGGATTTTGCCCCCCTATTTGGCTTTGTTGGGCTACAAAAATCCGGAAAAAGGACAAGGGCTTCCAAAATCCGAAGGGCCGGATTTTCTAGCCCAACCTACCCAATGGGCAGAAAAAACAGCGGCTCGGCGGCGGGAAGGCTTCCTTTTTATGGGCAAAAGCAGGGCAGGGCTTTTTACTCCCGGCAATGGCTCTTTTGCTCATTCCCCCAGAGCCAGGTTCTTCTGCCCTCCTAACCCCCCCAACTCCGCGCTTTAAGCCATTGAGAACTTTAGGGAGAGGACAAGGACATCCTGGTCGAACTCGGTGGCTATTTTGTAAGGCAGGCTCATGAAAAGGCGAATCATGGCGCGGTTGGTGGGGGCCATGTAGGCAAAAAGCCCGGCTATGCCCGATTCCATTGCCCTTTGGGCCACCATGTTTAAAAGAATGCGGCCCAGGCCCTTGCGCTGCCATGATTTATCCACGGAAAAGCTCACCTCTGCCATGTTCTTTGCGGAATCGGTAAGATAGCCGCCTATGGCCACAACCTTTTCAAAGCCAAGCTCCCCTTCAACTGCCACA
Source organism: Desulfatibacillaceae bacterium (assembly GCA_030018745.1). Taxonomy (GTDB): domain Bacteria; phylum Desulfobacterota; class Desulfobacteria; order Desulfobacterales; family Desulfatibacillaceae; genus JAGVAW01. The sequence goes on from JASEHB010000167.1 coordinate 776, forward strand.
ACCGTGTAGTCTTTGGAGTAATCGCCCTCGTACAGGCTTTGCACCTCATCCTGGCCGAATGATGCCTTGTTGTGCAGAAAGCGGGCGATGACATCCTTTTTGTCCAGGCCGTAAAGGTGCTCCTGAATAAGCCTTGCATCTGTTGGCTTTACGGGCCGGAAAAGGAGCTTTTTGCCCTCTATTGTCTTTTCGCTTTCCAGATAAACCGGGTAAATGCCGCGGATGGCGTCACACAGGTCGCGCTCCACAGGCAGCAGGCCCACCTGCTTGGCCTTTTCAAACAGCCAGTCCCTAAAATCCGGGTGGGCAATGCTGATGAGCGCCGTGGCCCGCTCGGCAAGGTTTTTGCCAAAAAGGTTCACTGCGCCAAATTCTGTTACAACAAAATGCACATCGCCCCGGCTCACCACCACGGGAACCTGCTCGAAAAAAGGTACAATGCGGCTTCTGCGGCCATCCCTGCTTGTGGAAGGCAGCATGATTATGGCCTTGCCCTCCGGCGAGGCTGCCGCGCCCCTTATGAAATCGCACATTCCCGTGACCCCGGAATAATGGTTGTAGGCCAGGGCGTCTGCGGCCACCTGGCCGGTGAGGTCTATGCTGTGGGCCACCTGCACGGAAACCATTTTGGTGTGACGGGATATTATGGATGGGTCATTCACATAATCTGATGGGTGAAACTCTATGGCAGGGTTGTCGTTGATGAATTCGTAAAGGTTTTTTGAGCCTATGGCTGATGAGGCCACAATTTTGCCGTCATTTATGCCCTTTTTGCGGTTGGTGATAACCCCCCGCGCCACAAGGGTCATTATGGGGTCTGTGACAAACTGCGCGTGGATGCCAAGGTCGTTCTTGTGGCTGCAAGCGTGCAAAATGGCCTCGGTTGTGGCTCCCAGGCTTATCTGCAAGGTGGAGCCGTCATCCACAAGGCTTGCCACATGGCCTGCAATCACGCGGGCGGAGGGCAGATCCGGCGATGCGCCAAGGGTCAAAAGCTCCTCCTCGTGCTCCACAAAGCAATCCACATCATTGGCATGAATGAAGCTGCGGCCTAAAACCCTTGGCATTTTGGGGTTGACCTGGGCAATGACAAGATCTGCCGATGATGCTGCGGCCATTGTCACATCAACGGAAACTCCAAGGCTCATCCAGCCAAAATCGTCCGGCGGACTGACCTGGATAAGGGCTGCATGTATGGGGATGCGCCGGGACAAAAAGAGCTTTGGCACAGCAGAAAGGTTGATGGGCGTGAAAAAGCGCCTGCTGGCCGCAAGAGTTTTGGAGATGCCGCTGCCCAGATAAAAGCTGCGCACATTGAAGGGGCCGCCTTTGCCATCTGCAAGGGTTAGCGGGGTGCTTTCCAGGCTCAACAGGCGCACAATCTCCAGATCGCTCAAGCGCTTTTTCTGGGCTGCAAGCTCCGCCACAAGGTGCTGCGGCTCGCCGCATGACGAGCCGATGAAAATGCGCTGCCCAGGTTGCAGCCTGCCTATGGCGGTTTTTGCATCAAGGCGTTTGGCAATGTAGTCGTCTGGCCAGTAGCTTGAATTCATGGCAATCTCCGGGTTTATTTTGCCGGAATTAAAAAGCGCGGCAGAAGCTTTTTAATAAAAGGGCGTGTGCGGGAAATTGGCGGACAACCGCCCTTGCACGCAGGGCCAATGCATGGCTGACAAGGCCCTGGCAAAGCATTTTGATCAATTAAGGCGAATTTTACCGGCAAAAAAGGAAAGCCCAAAAGGAACAGATTTTGTGCTGCCAACCCCGCGCGACAGAAAAATCAAAACCCATCCTTATAAAAATAGGCCGTTTTTTTGAAAAAGTCAATTTGTACGAGATAAGGGCCTGCAAGAAAAAGGCAGGAAGGACAAATTATCCCTCCTGCCTTAAAAGCTGATATGCCCTATAAAAGTGTGCAGCCCTATACGCTTGTTAGATAGGCCCGCAGGTTCTTTTTGGATTTCCTCAAGCCCATCTTTTTTCGCAGGCTGTCGCGGTGGAACTCCACAGCCCGGCGGGAGATATCCAGCAGGTTGGCTATCTGCTTGCTGGTTTTGCCCATGCGCACAAGGTTTGCCACCTCTATTTCCCTGGGGGTGAGGTTGGCGTGGCGGGAGCCGATTTTGCCCATGAAGGGGGCCACTATCTGGGAGAGGTTTTCGTTGAGCACGGAAAGATAAACCTTCTGGTCTGCGTTCAAGGGCGTATCGGCAAGGCGCTCCAGATAAGGCATGACAAGGTCTTCCACATTGGCCACAACCCTCATCTGCAATTCATCTGTATCCTGCTTGCTTTGGCGGTTCAAGACCTTTAAGGCTGCGTTTATTTCCTCAAGCTCCCGCGAGCGGATGAGAAGCTGCTGGCTTGTCTGGTCCAGAGCGCCTTCCAGTTTGGAGTTTGCATGCTGCAAAAGGTTTTCCTGGCGTTTTTTTTCGGTTATGTCCACAAGGTTGCCGAAAATCGCGGGCTGGCCCTGGTAGGTGCCGGTGCTTACCATCAGCCTAACCCATATAATGTGACCAAGCTTGTGCTGAATGCGAAAATCGTAACGGTCCGGCACAATCTGGCCCGTCATCCTGGCAATTCCTCTTTCGGCAACCATCTGGCGGTCTTCCGGGTGAACAGCTTCAAGGAAGCTGCCTCCCAAAAGCTCTTTCCGGTCATAGCCGGAAAATTCGCAGACCAGATCGTTTACAAAAACCAGGCCCTCTTGGGTCCGCACAAACACACCCACCCCCAGGTGCTCCACAATGTCCTTGTAAAACTCGAATTCCTTAACGCGGCGGCGGCAGTCAACAAGCTGCTTTTCAATGCCGCCGGATACGCTTTCCTGACGGTGGTGACTCATGATTTTCCTCCGGTTACAAAAAAAGCCCCGAAAAAGTCGAGGCAAAAAAACCCCCAGTTTTTACCCCAAAGCGAGCAACTGAAGCCTTTCGGCCCATTTCCCCCCTCTTTGCTATACTAATTTTTCTTTTGTTAAAAATCAAGTTGTGAAGCCCTTGGTTCTGTTGTTCAACAATCCCCTGCCGCACGGGCGTTTTGCCCGGCTTTGCAATGGTTTTCAGGTTTTTGGCAATAATTTTTCAAAAGGCGTTGATTTTGCCTTTCGGCCTAATAGCCAAAGGGAGGCTTTCCTGTCAAGACAGGAAAGCCTCCCCCCGTATGCCTGAAAACATTATTTTTATAAAAGGCGCCTGGCCAATAGCTTTCGGCTATCAGGCGGCATCAAGCTTCTGGCGGTCCTCCATGCTCATGAGCACGCGCTCGCGGGTCTTGTCCAGACCAAGAGCCTTGCGCTTCTTGTCAATGTGCTCAATCATCATGCGGGCCATTTCGTAGGGGTCGGGGGTGAATCCCCACTTGCCCATGCCCTGTTTTTCCAGACCCTCAAAGAGCAGTTTGTGGAACTTGGTGCCTTCAATAATGGGGAATGTTACCCCGAACACGGTGAAAACGCCCGAAGCCACAAAGTACTGGCCTATGCAGATGGCCTTTTCGCTCATCCATTCCGGGGCTGCACCTGCAACGGGCAGGTCTGCAATCGAATTTCCAAGCCCGCCGGTGCGCACCATCTCGGAAGCCGCAATGAGTATTCGGCTGTTGTCCACGCAGGAGCCAAGGCCCAGAACAGGCGGCATTCCAACGGTTTCGCAGACTTCGGCAAGCCCCTTGCCTGCAAGGTGCGCGGCTTCAGGCCGCAGAAGTCCGGCCTTGGCAAGGGCTATCTGGCTGCATCCGGTCTGGAGAACAAGCACATCATTCTTGATAAGCTCCTTTACCAGCTCAACATGCACCCAGTCCTGCTTCACCCTGGGGTTGGTGCAGCCCACAACGCCTGCCACGCCGCGAATGCGGCCGTTGATGATGTTGTCATTCAAGGGCTTGTAGGAGCCGCGGAATGAGCCGCCCAGCATGTAGTTGATGTACTCGAAGGAAAAGCCGTGGACTCCGGTGCTCTTGTTCTTGGGAATTTCCACCCTTGCCGTGCGGTTTTTAAACCGGGTTATGGCGCGGATGACGATTTCATCCGTGCTTTCACGCGGCTCGTGCTCGTGAAACTCGATGTGGGTCACGCCCTCGATACGGCAGCGGGGGTTGGTGGTGAAAAGCTGGGTGCCGTAGCAGTCCGCCACCTTGGCAAGGCCCTGCTGGATGCACTGCACATCAACTGCCATGGCGTCAACAGCGCCCGTGCAGATGATGGCCTCGGTGGACATGAAGTTGCCGCCATGCGGGATGCCGTGGCGCGACATCATTTCCGCGCCGGAGCAGCACATTCCCACAAGGTTTATGCCCTTTGCTCCAGCCTTTTTGGCCCCTTCAATGAGAGTTGGGTCATTCACCGAGGCTATCATGGATTCAAAGAGGCTTGGCTCGTGCCCGTGGACAATGACATTTACCTCATCCTCTTTGAGCACACCCATGTCCACTTCCGTGACAACCGGTGAAGGCGTGCCAAAAAGAATATCGGAAATCTCGGTGGCCACCATTGAGCCGCCCCAACCGTCTGCAAGGGCTGTTCGGCTGCTCTGACGGGTTATGTTCTCGTGCTGCTGGTCAACGCCCATGTGAGTTCGGTTAAGAAGCTCCATTATCTCGCGCATGGCCCCGCGGGGAACAAGGCCGTATTTGCGCCAGGTTTCCAGGGTGGCTGGGGGGACCCTTTTGGCAAAGGGAATTTCGCCATCCACCTGGGTGTAGGTGCGCTCAAGCTCGTGGTAGAGATCCATGGCAATATCTTTGATTTCCCTGTCCTTTGTCTCAATGCCTATGGATGCAGCCACATCTTCAAGCTTCAGAGGGTCTTTTATCTGGTAGTCCGTGTTCTTGCCGGTGACAACATCCCGAAAAAGATCCAGCATGGCCATGCCGTGATCCGTGTGGGAAGCTGAACCTGTCGCCACCATGCGGGCAAAATTGCGCGACTGGATTGTGTCAATATCTGCACCGCACACGCCCACCTTGGAATAGGGGTCCTTGGAGTTGAGTCTGCACGGCCCCATTGCACAGTGCTTGCAGCAGGCGGAATCCGCACCTATGGGGCAGGCCTTCATGGACGCAGCCCTGTCAAAGGCTGTTTCCACCCCGTCAAGGCGCGCCCTGTTGAGCATCTGGGCTGTTGCCTCGCAGATTGTCCAGTCTTTCACATCCGTTTCCTTCTTGGAAACCTTGACTTCTTCCTTTGACATCGCCACCTCCATTTGCTGGCAGAATTTTTGACATTTTCCCATGCCCTATTCAAAGGTCATGGGCGACAGGCCTCTCCTCCCCGTTGTTGGTAATAATTCTTAACTATGATAGTAGTTATTGAC
>JASEHB010000168.1 GCA_030018745.1 Desulfatibacillaceae bacterium
CTCTTGGGGGCCTGGCCTATGAAAAAGGACATCTCCCCGCCGGGCTGTGCATGGGGGCTTGCAAGCGGGCTTGGTTTATCAGCCCAGCCCTGGGGCGGATATGTGGTTTGGGCAGAGGCCAAAACAGCAAAAAACATTGCCAGGAAAAAAGCTGCAAAACGCATGGATTCTCCTTTTGGAAAAATATTTCCGGCAGGGCAGGAAGTTCCCTATGCGCCCTTCAGCACATCAACCATGGAAAAAGCCTGCCCCAAAACACCCTTGGCAATCTTTTTGTCCAGAAAGACAATTGCATCAGCCGTGCCAGGATAATAAACGGCCCGACCATTTACATTGTGGCCGAAGGTAAGGGAAAGAGTCCTGTCCGGCGAAAAAATGCGGTAGGTGTGCCACCCGTGGCCGGAGAGAAACTGTTCCGGCACGCCCAGGGCTTTTTGTTCAACAGGGTCGCGCAGCATACGGATATCTGCAATATCAAAATCCACACCCATTTTCGTAAAGCAGCCCACAATGGCCTTGGCTGTGCCGGAGGTATCGGCCTTGCCTTGCTGATGGCTTTCCTGCACATCCAGGGTCCAGCCATCAAAAAGGCCGGGAAAGGATGAGGCTGCATACTCCATCATGGCGGTAAAGGCCACTATCTGCTTTGCCATGTTGGGTGCGATTACTGCAATTCCGCCGGATTGCTCCACAAGGGTCACAAGGGCCTGCCTGTCCCCGCCTGTTGTGCCCATAACAAAGGGCGTGCCTGCCCGGCAGTAAAGACTTGCATTGGCATTGACCGCGCTTGGATGGGTGTAGTCCACCACAATAAGCCCTGGGTGCTCCTTTTTGATGCGGGTCAGAAACTCAAAATGGCTCTTTGGGCTTACAAGCTCAAATTCCTTTTCTTTTACCTTGCAGGTCTGCTCGCTTATTTCCGGCCCTGTGAGGGAGGCCCCAACAACAAAAAAGCGGTTGTCGTCAAGTGCAAGGCCTGCGATTATGCGGCCCATGTTTCCGGGCATACCGGCAATCAATATGGGGATTTTTTTCATGGCGTTAATGGTATCCTGATTGTTTCAAAGAAAAAAATATTTGATGACGGCACTAAAGCTCTTTATCAAGGCCGACAACCTGTTTGCCTGAAAATCAATTTTCAATGATACCAGAAAATGCGCCCCGTTTGAAGTGCAATGCGTTTTTGCAGGCTTTTGCGGATGCTGATTTTAAAGGCTTTGAACAAGCGCGAGAATTTTTGGCGTATCCTTTAATAAGCCTGTTCTTTTTTTGAGGCTTTTAACTGCCTGGGGGATGTATGGGGCAAATCCCGGCTTGTTTTTCTTCTGGGACAAAAAGGAAAAGGCCCCCAATATCTGGAAATTCCTGTGCAGGGCGCAAAGAGCGTAGGTGGTATAAAACTGCTCTTTGTTCAGGCTGCAAAGGCGGCAGAGCAAGTTGGTGTAATAGTGGAGGAGCCTTTCCTGAAGGGCATCTGATAGATTGGCATATGGATCAATAATCAGCGAGGCTGCATCATAGGCCAAAGGCCCTGTCCGGCCCGCCTGAAAGTCTATGAAAAAATAGTCCCCTCTTGCAGCCATTATGTTGCGAGACTGGCAATCTCTGTGCAGAAAGCCTGTTGCGGCATTGTCCAGTGCGCGCTTTGCAAGGAGTTCAAATTCAGCTTCAAGGCTGGCAAAGCTTACATCCTTTCTGCCCAGAAAGCCGTTTACAAAGGCTTCCACAAAATAGCGGCTTTCCTTTGCAATAATCAGGGTCTCATCGTAATGGGCGCTCTGCCAGGGCCAGGAGGAGGAAAAGCCGACAGCCCCGGCAATAGCCATGTGGGCAAGGTTGTCCAGCACCTTTTTGTAGCGCTCAAGGCGGGCGGAATCATCCTCCTTTTGCACCAGGTCATAAAGGTGTGTGCTGCCAAGATCCTCAACAAAAACCAGTCCCGAAAATTCATCGGAAAACAAGATATCCGGCACCCTGGCACCCTGTTTTTTAAGGTGTTTTCCTATCAGGGTCATGGCCCGCACTTCAGGGTGGGGGTTCCCCCAGGCCGGGCCGTGATCACCGATAACAAGGGTTTTTTCGCCAAGCCTGGCGCGGCTCCATATCCGGTCGGAGCCATCTCCGGCAAGCCTTGTAATTGCCATATCCGGGCAATCAATGGCAGCGTCCTGCCGGGCCAATAGCGAGCAGGCCGCCGTCTCCATTGCAGCCCGGCTGTAACCCTGGGGCGTACCGATGTCGTGCCAGAAAAGCTTTTCCTGCACCAGGGCGCAAATATCATGGCCCTGGCTTATCATTTTTTCAAAGGCTGCAATGGAGCTACCCGGTTTTTCAATGGGCAGAAAGTCCAGTACCAACGGGTCAAGCACCTGTATGCCGGTGAAAGCCAGAAGCCCCGGCCCTGGTTGTGGATAAAAGGCCCTTACAAGGCCCTTTTCAACAGCAACATTGTTAAAGGGCGGACAGTCGTGCATAACCAGGGTGGCAGGCTTGTCATGGCTTTTGTGGAAGGCAAAAATGGCGGCCAGGTCAATATCTGCAACAATATCTGCATTGACCACAATAAATGGCCCTTTACGAAAATGGCTATGGGCGTTGGCGATTGCGCCACCGGTACCAAGAAGCACAGGCTCATGCACAAGAACAATCTCTGCGCCCCAGTTGCGGGAAAGGACAAAGGCTTTAACAGCGTCAGCCAGATGATGCACATTGATGACGATTTTGGTGCAGCCGGAGCGGACAAGGCCCAAAATCATCCTGCCGATAACAGGCTCGCCCAAAATGGGGAAAAGCGGCTTTGGTATTGTTTTTGTGGCAGGCAGCAGCCTGGTTCCCAGGCCTGCGGCCAAAATCATCGCGTGCATGGAATTTCTAAAAGACCTTTAATGGCAAGGCATTGCCTTGAGTTATAAATGGATGAATGGTTCGAAACAGCGTCTTGAACCTTGTTCAACAAAAAAAATGGAAACAAAAACCTATCCCAGCTTTTTAAGCATCTGATCAACAGCTTCGGAGTAAAGCTCCAGCTCCTCACGGTCATCGGTGGTTGCAATGCCTCGGCTCATGAAGTAGCCGGCTGCATTGGCAAAATAAACTTGAGAAAGGGCTTCGCTGCGAGAAATTTCGCCTTTTTTAAGCATTTTGGCACCCAATGCGCGGGCCTTTTTGGGCAGGTCCTTGCTTGATATGTCCTTGGCATTGGTCTGTGAAAACAGGGTCAGCACCACCTTGTAGGCCTCGAAATAGGGCCGGGTGATATTGGCAAGAATCTGGAGCCTGCTGTGCCCCTGGGCTGTTATGTTGTATGTGTCGGGCAGGGTTGGGTGGGGCATTATCATGGCATCGTCAATAAAGCTTTTAAGTGCTTTTCTGACAGATTTTTCCGGTGAACAGTTCGGATCGTAATGAAACTCGTTTTTGAAAAAATCCTGAAGGAAGCTATATCCTTCAGCAAGCTTTTCGCCAGTGAAGACAAACGCTTCCAGATGCAAAAGTGAAAGGGCGGTAAATGCTTCCGGCACAAGAAAGTTTATGCAGTTGTTCTTGTAGTATTCCAAAAGGGATCGCTTTGAACTTACAATTGCGTATCGGGTTTTGGGGTCAGGCTGGGGAGCCTCCTTTTCCAGGCCCCTGCCTTCGTGAATGAGCAGCTTCGAGGCCACAAAGTGAGCCAGTACCGATTGAGCTGCTGATTCCGGGTCAAGCAGGGTGTCGGAAATCTCGGCCCCGTTTCTTTGTATGTGGTTAAGGAAAAAGCGCTGGTTTTCGTAGAATTCGGCAAGGGTGAAAGAGCGGCCAAAGGCTGTGAGAATAACCGTTGAGGCAAGGGCAAAGGGAGTTACAACCGTGACCTTGTCAATGGCTCCGATGACTCGATGGCCGATGTTGCGGTAAAGAACAGCCTTTTCGGAATCCGTCATTTTTTCCAGGGGTACTTCAAACTGGTTGAGCACATCGCCAACTCTTATGGGGGCATTGAAACGCACGAAAATCCGCCCGAAACGCTTTCTTAAAAACCGGCTGGCCTTGACCACCTGGCTTATGTTTTCCGCCTCCTTGTCTCCGCCTTCAATCTCATGAAGATAGCTGGATTCTTCAATGACCCTGTCGTAACCTATATAAATGGGCATGATGAAAAGCTCTTTGCATGCGCCATCAAGATATGCGTCAAGGAGCATGGACAAAAGCCCGAATTTCGGCATGACAAGCTTGCCTGAACGGGACCTGCCGCCCTCGATGAAAAACTCGATATTAAAGCCTTCGCTTACAATGGCTCGGATATATTGGGCAAAAACCTTGGCATAAAGCTCCTGGCCCTTGAAGGAGCGGCGCATGAAAAAGGCTCCACTGTTACGGAAAACAGTTCCAAGTGGCCAGAAGGAAAGATTTTTGCCTGCTGCAATAAGGGGGCAGGGCATGTTGTTGTGGAGCAGGACATAGGAGAGGATAAGATAATCAATATGGCTCTTGTGGCACGGCACGAGAACCAGCGGCCCTTTCTGGGCTGTTTCCTTCAAAAGCCTCAAGCTTTTTTGGTCAACATCCACTCCATCAAACATATTGTGGGAGATATAGCCCACCAGCTTGTCCAACACTGCGATCATTCTTGTATCGTACTTTGCAGCAATCTCTTCCAGATAGGTGTCCGCCTCCCGCCGCAAATCCCCAATGGGTGTATTGCCCTGTCTGGCCATGTCTTCCAGAAAAATCCGGAAATGGCGGCTGGAAAGCACGGTTTCCTTCAGCTCCTGGCGGGTCTTTAAGACCGGGCCTGTAACTGCCTGATGACGGCGGTTTATTATGCCCACAACCTCCAGACGCAAGGCATGGGCAAGGTGCTCCACCGGACGAAGCTTGTTTTCCTCGCGCTCCAAAAAGCTTCTCAAATTAACGGCCTGGGGGGTTTCCAAAAGGGCCTGGGATGGAAGCTGAAAAAGGCTTAAAAAACGCCGGAGCCTTGTTGGCTTTTCTTCAGTTCCAAAAACCGATTCCGTCATGGGGCGATTGGTTTTGCGGGGTTTGGTGCCATACAAAAGAACCTGGGGCACAAGGTAAATGGGCCTGTCCATTTGCTGCTGAAGCTCCAGAAGATGGACAAGGGGATCCGGAAGGGCCTTTACATATCGCTTGTAAAAGCTCTTGGAGTCCACCATTGAAACAATGCCTGCGCTGTTGTTTGAAAACTGTTTTTTAAAAAAGCCTGTGCTGTATGGGCCTGGTTGACGCCGGAAGCGGTACAGGTGATCAAAAAACGAAACGAGAATTCTTAAAACTCTTGTAACCGGCTGAAAAAGCCATATTTTATGATCCATGCTTATCTGTGGCGCAGGGGCGCCGTATTCTGGAAGCTTTGCGTGGAGAAAAAGCCACTCAAAAGAGCTTTTGTACTTTGTCGCATAAACCACCACGCCTTTTCGCGAAAGAGCTGCAACAGTTCTGGCGTCAGCCTTGTCCACAGCTATTCCCGAAAAAACAAGCCCCAGAACCCAATCCATCAGAAGCCCTATTTTTTCCGGCAGGTGACATGCAAAATGGTCATGGCTGTTTAAAAGAAAGGAGTCTATCGTTCTTCGGATAAAGTCGCGCATTCTGGCCCAGCGTGTCATATGCCCTCCCGCAGACAGCGGTTTTGATTTTAAGATACTTTTTGTAAAACCACTTCTTCATGTCCTTTAAAAAAGGCCAACGCTCTATAAAAATGGGGTTTGTTGAAAAGGGATTTTTTTGAGGGGGCCGAGACAGCCTTGATGCCGCAAGAATTAAAGGGGGCGTTATATGCAATGTATTATATAAATACCGCAATCAGCCTTGCGGGCTTAAGGCAATCCAGCCGGACTCCAGGCAAAAGGACAACTCGCCAAGGGATTGTTTTGATAGGTTTTCCTCGACGCTTGTTTGAAATTCAGCTTAAAAACCTTCCTTATTTTTTTAAAGATAAGCCTTTTATGATGGAGCGCAAGATTAGCAGAGCCTAAAAGCGATGGCAACCGATATTTTGCTTCTTTGGGCAAGGCGCAGCCAAAGAAAGCCAAAGATGCCTAAACATGCCCAATGCCTTTGTGTGCACGGGGTTTTAGT
>JASEHB010000169.1 GCA_030018745.1 Desulfatibacillaceae bacterium
ACTCGATGTACAAAAAGTACACCTCGTCCCTGCCCGGCTCGCGCGCCTTGCTCTCGTCTCCCTGGACCCGCCCTGTACGCCTGGCTGCCCCGGACGGCAAGATCCGTAGGTTGGGCTAGCTTGAGCTTTAGCGAAAGCGTAGCCCAACAAAACCAGGTATTGGACGGCAAGGGCGGCAAGGCAAAAACGGAAAACAGCCCTTTTGTTGGGCTACGCTAACGCCAGCCCAACCTACAATTCTTTATCCTCGTTTTGCTGCCCTGCTTGCAGGCACATTGGCAGATGCGTTGACAGACGCCTTGCGCCCTAATAAAGTAAACTCATGCTTTGTTGCAGCATTTGATCCGACAAAAGGCCAGAATCCGCCGCAAAGCAATTCAACGCAAAAATTTTAAGAAGGCGACCGCCTCATGCCCTTTGTGGATATTGTCATTGTACATCTTCTGCCGGCTTTGGGCTTTGCGCTGGCCATTTTTCTGCTGGCCCGCATACTCACCGAAAGGCGCTCGCCAGCTTCCGCCCTTGCCTGGATGATGGCCATTGCCTTTGTGCCTTACGCCGGCGTGCCGCTCTATCTCATGTTCGGGGGCCGCAAAATGCGGCACATGGTCCACGAAAAACCGCCCCTGCCCGATGATTCTGACCCGGAGCACCTTGCCCTGCACTTTGGCGACCCGGTACTTGGGAAGATTTCAACCCTCATGCCCGACCGCTTTCACGGCGTCTATCCCCTTATCGGCCAAAACCGGGTGGTGCTGCTCACTTCCGGAGAGCAGGCCTTTGATGAGGCAATGCACCTCATCGGCGAGGCAAGGCAACGGATTGATGCGGCCACTTTTATCCTGGGCCGGGATGACACAGGCCGTGCCTTTGTTAATGCCCTTGCCCAAAAAGCGGCCCAAGGGGTGGCTGTTCACCTTCTGCTGGATGCAGTGGGCTGCGTGAAGATTTCCCGCAGGTTTCTTTCCCCCTTGACCGAGGCAGGGGGGTCCATCGCCTTTTTCATGCCCATGATGCGCCTGCCCATGCGGGGCAGGGCCAATTTGCGAAACCACCGGAAGATGCTTATTGTAGATGGAGAAAAGTCCATGGTGGGCGGAATGAACTATTCCGCCGAATACATGGGCGAATACAGACCCAAAAAGGACCACTGGGTTGATATTTCCTTTATGGTTGAAGGCCCGGTTGTAAGCCAGATGCACGATATTTTCATTCAGGACTGGGCATTTGCCGCCAAGGAAACAATAAGCCGCCTGCCCCACTCAAAGGGCGTGAGCGACCCCAGGCAGGCAGCCTTGCAGCTTATTGCAAGCGGCCCGGATGTTCGCACGGACACACTGCGGGAAGCCATAATAAACGCCCTTTTCCGGGCAAGGCGGCGGGTATGGATAGTGACCCCGTATTTTGTGCCGGACCAGACCCTGACCGAGGCCTTGTGCATGGCAGCGCACAGGGGTGTGGATGTTCGCCTCATCATTCCCAGGCGCTCCAATCACCTTGTGGCGGACCTGGCAAGAGAGACCTACCTGCGCCAGCTTGACGAGGCCGGGGCCACAACCATGTATTTTGTGCCGGAAATGCTTCATGCCAAGGCTGTTGTGGTGGATGAGGACCTGGCCATTGTGGGTTCGGCCAACATGGACATGAGAAGCCTGCTGTTAAACTACGAGGTGGCCCTCTGCATCTACACGCCTTCCGTGGTAAAGGACCTGGAAGCCTGGATGCGCTGGCTTTTGGCCCGCTGCGAAAAAAGAAGGCCCGTAACTTCGGGCCGCATGGGCATTTTTCAAGGGCTTGGCAGGCTTTTGTCGCCCCTGCTGTAATAAGGGAACTTCAACCGGCAAGGGCGCTGCCCGAACCCGGAAAGCATTATAAGCCATGAGCATTACTCTGTCTGACAGCACAAAAAAAAATGAGCTGACCGGGGTGGTTATTTCAGACCTGCATATGTTTGCCCGGCGCTCCAAGGCAGAATATATTTTAGAAAAGCTCCACCATGCCTGCCAGAGTGCAGACCTGCTTGTGCTGAATGGAGACATTTTCGACTTCCGCTGGACGACGCTGGATACTGTCCACGATACCATGATGGCCGCCATAAGCTGGCTGGAGCATCTCACAGAGCAGTTTGAGCACTGCCGCATCGCCTTTGTGCTTGGCAATCACGACTGCAACCGGGAATTCACCCGCTGGCTGGGCGTTCTTGCCGATGAGGCCCCGAATTTTTCCTGGCATCCGGATTACCTTATTCTTCACGGCGCGGCCTTTTTGCACGGAGACTGCGTTCACCGCGCCGCCTCCCAGTGGGGGCTGGACGCATATCGCAAACCCTGGAAAACCGTCCGCAAAAAGAGCGAAACCGCCAATGCCATCTATCAGGCAGTTTATCAGGCAGGCATAACCCGCACTGTGCCCCGCCTGTACTTTAGGCGCAAGGCAATGGCAAACCGGGTGCTTGCCTACCTTACCCGCATGGAGCCGGAACTGATGGAAGGCGTGGAAAGCATCTTTGTGGGCCACACCCATGTGCCTTTCACGGACTTTGTTCACAAGGGCAAGCGATTCCACAACACAGGAACTGCAATTCACCGCCGCCAGTTCAACCTTCTCACATTTACAATGGAAACAGGGTGGCAGACAGCGCCGGAGCCTGTCAGAAAACCCAGCTGACCACATATTCCGTGCGGGGCAAAAGCTCATCCACGCCGTGGGCAACGGTTTCCCATTGGCCCGGCAGGCCTGCCTCGCGGGCCACAAGCTCGAAGTGGCACAAGGCAATGCCCATGTCTATGCGCTGCATGTCAGCAGATTTGGTGATTTTATCGTATCCGGGAAATCGCTGAAGAAAAAAATGAACCCCGTTGGAATTCCTCACAATGCGCCAAGGCTGGCGGTTGGTGGCAGAAGGCCCCAGACGCACACTTTCCAGGGGGGCTATCCACTGCCCTGCACTTTCCTCTGCAAGGGGCGCGTCAAATCCCCCATCAAAAAAAAGCTCCTGCCAGGGCTTGCGGCTGGTGGCGCGCACACTCATCCTGGCAACAGCATCCGTTAAGCTGCGCCTTTTTGTGCGGTACCCCAAAGGGCTTACAGCAGGGATTGTCTCATCCGGCTTCAGGTTGAGCTTCTGGGCAAAAGGCCCCCTATTTATGGTGGCCCCCATCCAGCAGGTGTCCAGCATAAGATCCGTGCAGCGCAGTATTATGCACTCAAAAAGCCAGCCAAAGTCCTCCATGTCTCTATGGCTGTTTTTGGCCGCCCCCGCCAGAAACCACCTTGCGCCTTTAATCATGCCATAGGTTCCCGGAATTCTGCCCGGCCCGTTGTGGCCCATATCGCAAAGGGCGAATCGAACAGGAGTGCCAAAGGGCGCAGGGGGAAGGTTCTGAATGAAACTTTCAAGCGCGGCAAGCTTTTCCTTTTCCACCGGATTCTGGGCATAACTTCTAAAAGAGCGCCTTGCCTTCACAAGCCCGGCAACCGGGGTATCAAAAAGAGGGCTTTTCTCTGTCATGTCAACTCCCTGAATAAATCTGCCTTGGCAAAACAGTTTTTTTAAATAAGGCGCTTCCCGGCAAAAGGCATTCTCTCCGGACAGGCCAATTGCAAATTCATATCACAAATTGCAGGAATCACAAATTGCTGGCAGATGTTTGCCGGTTATGTTATTGTTGCGGGGTAAGGCTGGCTGGGCAAAACCCCGGCCTGTTGACAGGCATTTTCTTCTGCCTTTCAACCAACAAAAGCCTTTCCAGGCCTTGTGCTGCATTTCCTTGTTTTTCCTCTGTAAACAAGACTGCCCAACTGTTTTGCGGCATTGCGCCTGCGCCTGGGAAAAGCCTGGAATTCTCTTAAGACAACCGGCAAAAAAACGCTGCAAGGTATATATTATGAAGCAATTTGTTGTGGATGCCCTGCATCCGGCTGATTACAAGAGGCTAAAGGAGCACCTTGACGGGCTTTACGGCCCATGCGCCGTGGAAGGCCTTTACTGGATAACGCTGCCAGATGACCTGCTCACAGATACCCAGAAAACCCACGAAAAATGCGGGCCATTTGTTTTTGCCCTTGATCTGGAGCCTGAAAAGGTTTCCTGCGAGCTTTTGGTGCGCTCGCTCAAAAAGATGCGATGCCAGTGCATGGAATACGCCAACGATGCCCAGGTGATTTTCATTGTCAGGTTTCTGGATCATCTGCTCATCAGGCTTGGCATAATTGCCTGAAAAAATTGTGCTCTGCACTACTGCATGAGGATTGCCCAAAGCCATGTCCATAATCAAGCAAGCACCAGACCCATGCAAATGCCCGGTGAAAGTCATCCCCCTGGGGGGCCTTGGCGAAATAGGGCTTAACATGATGGTCTTTGAAACCCACGACACAATATTGGTTGTGGATTGCGGCCTCATGTTCCCTGAAGATTACATGCTTGGCGTTGACATTGTCATCCCCGATTTTGAGTACATAAAGGCGCACCATGAAAAGGTTAAAGGCATAATACTCACCCACAGCCACGAGGATCACATCGGTGCGGTGCCTTACCTGTTAAAGGAGATCAATGTTCCCATTTACGCCACGCCCTTTACCCTTGGCCTTGTGCGCCACAAGCTTGAAGAGCGCGAGCTTCTCGCCAAATCAAAGCTGGTGGAGGTAAGGGCAGGCCAGTCCATAAACATAGGCCCCTTTGCCGTGGAGTTCATACAGGTCTGCCACTCGGTTGCAGACGGCGTGGGCCTTGCCATAAATACACCTGCAGGCCTTATTGTCCACACGGGCGATTTTAAGATAAGCCACGGGGCAGAGCCTTTTGCGGCAACAGATACGGCCCGCTTCTCCCAGTTGGGGTCTGCTGGCGTGCTTGCCCTTCTGTCAGACTCCACCAACGCAGAAAAGGAAGGCTACACAGTAAGCGAGCAGGAGATAGGCAACACCCTGCATGACATAGTTGCCAACAGCCCAGGCCGCATTCTTGTTGCTGTTTTTGCAAGCAACATACCCCGTATTGCCCAGATAATAGCAATAGCAAAAAAAACCGGCAGGAAAATTGTTTTCAATGGCCGCAGCATTGAAATAAGCGTAAGGATTGCAACGGATATGGGCCTGCTGACCCTGCCCCAGGGCATGGAGATTGACCTTTCAGACATTGGCGACTATCCGGATGATAAAATCATAATCGTTACCACAGGCAGCCAGGGGGAGCCGATGAGCGCCCTGGCACGCATTGCCACCCGCACCCACAAGCAGTTGAAAATCCAAAAAAATGATACCGTAATCCTGTCGTCAAAATTCATACCCGGAAACGAAAAAGCCATTGCCAGCATAATCAACCGGCTTTACCGGCTGGGTGCAGAGGTGATTTACGAAAAAATCTCCCAGATTCATGTTTCGGGCCACGCCTTTCGCGAAGAGCTGAAGCTGATGATGCAGCTTGTAAGGCCCCGCTACTTCATTCCCATACACGGCGAATACCGCCACCTTGTGCACCATGCCCGGCTGGCAAGAAGCATTGGCATGACAAATGAGCAGGTTCTCCTGGCGGAAAACGGCGATGTGGTGTGCTTTTCGCCGGACGGCGGGGCGATTTTGGATTCCATGGACACGGGAAGAACCCTTGTGGACGGCAAGGGCGTTGGAGATGTGGGCCGCTCTGTCCTGCGGGAGCGCCGCGCCCTTTCCGAGCACGGCATGGTTATTGTGACCATGATAATAGATGCGGACACCGGCGTTGTGATGCACGGCCCGGAGCTTACGAGCAAAGGCTTTGTGTTTGAAATCGAAAAGGGCCACCTTCTCCAGGACGCCCAGTGCGTCATCCTTGACCTTGTGGAGGAGATAAACCCCAATGACCCGGACCGCATAGCCAAGCTCAAAAAAGATGTGGGCCAGGCCTTGAGGCAGTATTTCGGCTTTGTGATACAGAGAAGGCCCATGATCCTGCCCGTAATAGTGGAAGTTTAGGGCGGCCCCAGGAAAACGATAGCTGCGTTGCGCTTCGCTGTGCAGGAACTCGATGTACAAAAAGTACACCTCGTTCCTGCCCAGCTCGCGCGCC
>JASEHB010000170.1 GCA_030018745.1 Desulfatibacillaceae bacterium
GTTATATTCCTGCTTTTCAAAGGCCCTTCTTGCAAAGCCTGTGTGCTCCGGCAAGGGGTAAAAAACGCCTGTTTGAACCACGAAAAACACGAAAAGCACGAAAAAAGGCAGATTGATCAAAAGGAACTATAACCGTCATCTTGTTGTTCTCCGGTTTAAAACCTGAAGCGCCAATGACGGCCTGGCCCTTGTTGGGAAAGAGGGTGCCGTGGCAAACAGGTTCTTTCTGAAATGCTTCTGCCCCTGGTGTACCATGTGTATATCAGGAAGTTGTTTTTGCCTTGTGAATTATCTCCACAAGGCTTGCCACCTTGGGTTTGGGTTTTTTTTGAGTAAGAGCTTCAAATTGTTCAGGGGAGAGGGTGTCTTTGAGGTAGCCAACCACATCAAAGCTTTCCCACCAGCAGTCGAAAATTTTAAAGCAGGGGCTTTTGTCTGCCTCGCAGTCAAGGCAGTAGGTAAAGGCCACGGCCCCGCCCAGGCGGGGGCAGCGCCGCACAAAGGCCTGCCTGTATGCCTCATCGCTTGTGGGGTCCATGGGCTATTTCCCTTCCAATGCGGCAGGCTGCGCCGGAAAAATCTCTTCCCGGCGCAGCCTTCTTTTCTTAACGGCTCTTTATAATCTGGGGCTTGGGATAATTGGCGAATATGGCGCGGGCTTTCTCAAGCTCTGCATCACTCAACTCGAAATTTGTCAGCCCGCCTGCAAGGTACTTCTCGTATGAGCCAAGGTCCAGAAGCCCATGTCCGCTCCAGTTGAAGAGGATGACCTTTTCCTTGCCTTCCTCCTTGGCCTTTTTGGCCTCTATGATGACCTGGGCAATGGCGTGGTTGGTTTCCGGGGCCGGAATGTGTCCTTCGGTTCTGGCAAAAAGAATGCCCGCAGCCAAGGCATCAAGCTGGGTTATTGACTGGGGGGTGATAAGGCCTTCAGCCGCAAGCTGGCTGACCGTGGGGGCCATGCCGTGGTAGCGCAGGCCGCCTGCATGGATGGGCGCAGGCACAAAGTTGTGACCCAGGCTGTGCATGGGCAGAAGCGGGGTGTAGCCGGAGTTGTCGCCGTGGTCGTAAACAAAGGGCGCACGGGTCAGGGTGGGGCAGGCCGCAGGCTCCACGGGGTAGATGGCGATTTCCTTGCCTGCAAGCTTGTCCAGCACAAAGGGGAATGTCAGGCCTGCAAAGTTGGAACCGCCGCCAGCGCAGCCAATGACAATATCAGGATACTCATTAACCTTTGCAAGCTGCTTTTTGGCTTCCAGACCTATTATTGTCTGGTGCAGCATGACATGGTTCAGCACGCTGCCCAAAGAGTAGCGGGTCTTGCCGGTGGTATCGCTCACCGCAGCTTCCACAGCTTCGGAAATGGCTATTGCCAGGCTGCCGGGGCTATCGGGGGTCTGCTCAAGAACATCGCGGCCAGCTTTGGTTTCCATGCTGGGGCTTGGAATGCACTTGCCGCCCCAGGTGGCCATCATGGATTTGCGGTAGGGTTTCTGGTCAAAGCTCACCCGCACCATGAAAACCTTGCACTCAAGGCCGAACTGGCTGCAAGCGTATGAAAGGGCGCTTCCCCACTGGCCTGCGCCGGTTTCGGTGGTTATGCGCTCAATGCCGAACTCCTTATTGTAATAGGCCTGGGGCACGGCCGTGTTGGGCTTGTGGCTGCCAGGAGGGCTTACGCCTTCATTTTTGAAATATATGCGGGCAGGGGTGCCCAGAGCCTTTTCCAGGGCCTCGGCCCGAACAAGAGGTGAGGGCCTCCACTGGCGGTAGATGCTCAAAACCTTTTCAGGGATGTCTATCCACTGGTCGGTGCTGACTTCCTGCTCGATGAGGTTCATGGGAAAGACAGGGGCAAGGGCATCGGGCGTTACGGGTTTGCCATCCGGGCCAAGCGGCGGATTCATCTTGATGTCTGCAAGAATGTTGTACCATTGCCTTGGCATCTCGTCTTCGGTCAAAAGAATCTTCTTTGTGGCCATGTCTCTTTCCTTTCTTTTGGCAGATGGGCCAAAGGGCCGCATTGCGTGAAGTGGTGCGCCGTCCGCTCCTGCGTAACGGCTGTTTTGGGATGCATTTGGCAGTGGTGCAAAAAACAAAACGCGAACCTTCCGAGGCGGCTCGCGTTACAGTATTCTGAAGAAAGGAAAATCGCGGGCGCACCCCTTGGGTATCAGGCGCTGCGCCACCACCAGTAAGAACCGACTGCGATTTTTCCGTGTGTTTTCAACATAGAAGGCCATTATCACAGGCAAAAGGCCTTTGTCAACACCAAAAATGGGGCCTAACAGAGCCATTGTATTTGAAAAAGAAATTAGTTGCCCCACTCTCCTTCCCAACAAGGGCCAGGCCGTAATTGGCTTTTCATCTGCACGCGTGAGCCTTAAATTTCAACCTGAAACCGCCCTGCTTGTTTGTGGCTTTCATCATTTCCAATTGCGAAGGCTCTGCCAATGGCTTATTTTAAGGGCATGGAAAAGGACCTTAAAGATCATCTTGCCAATGTTCCGGATAAGCCCGGCGTTTATCTTATGAAGGATAACAAGGGCCGCATCCTTTATGTGGGAAAGGCCCAAAGCCTTAAAAAGCGCGTTTCAAGCTATTTTAAGGCTTCAGGCGTAAAGGACATTAAAACAGCGGCCCTGGCAGGCAAAATAGCCTGGGTGGACACCATTATCACGGGTTCTGAAAAAGAGGCCCTGATTTTGGAAGCAAACCTCATAAAAAAACACTCCCCCCATTACAATGTCATTCTAAAGGACGGCAAGCGCTATCCCTTTTTGAGAATAGACAGGGAGCAGGACTATCCGTCAATAGAGGTGGTCCGCAGGGTGAAAAAGGACAAAGCCCTTTATTTTGGCCCCTTTGTCCACGGCCATGCAGTGGGCCAGACCCTTAAAATAATCCACCGCACCTTTCCTCTGCGCAAGTGCAAAAACCGCCAGCCGCCCGTGCGCTCCCGGCCTTGTTTGAACTTTCAGATGGGCAGGTGCCTGGCTCCCTGCTGCAACGAGGTAAGCCCTGAAAAGTACAGGGAGATGATAGATGAGGTTGTTCTGCTTTTAAACGGCAGGGCATCATCTTTGCTGGATAAAATAAAGGCAAAAATGAACGAGGCGGCCCAAAATGAGGACTTTGAGCAGGCGGCCATTCTGCGGGACAGGGCCTGGGCTGTGGAAAAAACCCTTGAGCGCCAGGTGGTGGTGACAGCAGACGGGGCTGACAGGGATGTCATTGCCTTTGCCTCCATGCCGGGGGCCTTTGCCATAACGCTTATGCATATTCGGGGAGGCAGCCTTGTGGGCAGCCAAGACTGGGGTTTTGAGGCGGTTCCCCTGCGCCCCGGCGAGGCCATTGCCGCCTTTATCCGCCAGTATTACGAAAAAGACCAGTTTGTGCCGGGGCAGATTCTTGTTTCCGAAAAGGTGGAAAGCGCCGGGATTCTTGAGGAATGGCTTGGCGACCTGGCTGGCCGAAGGGTTCACATATTGTGCCCCCTGCGGGGCGAAAAGGCCCATATTGTGCAAAGGGCGCTGGAAAATGCTTCCCAGGCAGCCAGCCGCGTCCTTTCTGCTGAAGCCTCAACCCAAAAGCTTTTGGAGCGCCTGGCAGCAAGGCTGAAAATGGAAAAGCCCCCCCGCCGCATTGAATGCCTGGATATTTCCCACACAGGCGGAGGCCAGACAGTGGGCGGGCTGACCGTGTTTGTGGATGCAGAGCCAAAAAAGGGCGATTTCCGCTCGTACTACCTTGACAACATTCTTGCTGGTGATGATTACGGGGCCATGAAGGCCATTTTGTCCCGGCGCTTTGCCAAAATAAGGGAGGATGCCCTGCCGGATCTTCTTCTGCTGGATGGCGGCAGGGGACAGCTTTCCGTTGCCTGCGCGGTTATTGATGAGCTTGGCCTTTCCCATAAGCTTTTTGTTGCTGCCATTGCAAAAAAGGATGAAAGAAAAAAGGAGCAGGCAGACAAGATATATCTGCCCGGCCAGTTGAACCCGGTTGTCTTTGGCAGGGAAGGTGACCTGCTGCTGTTTTTATCGCGCATACGCGATGAAACCCACCGCTTTGCTGTTTCCGTGCACCGCAAAAGACGAGCCAAAAAAAGCAGGGCAAGCGTGCTGGATGAAATTCCCGGCATCGGCCCCAAGCGCAAAACCGCGCTGCTCAAGCATTTCGGCTCCGTGAAACGAATTCTTGAAGCTGATGACGGGCAGATTGCAAAGGTGGAGGGAATGAGCCTAAACCTTGCCGGGGCGCTCAAGAAATCCCTAAAAATGCGGCAAAAGGCAAAGCAGGGCGGATAAATTGAATGCCTTGCCGAACAGCCGTGTTGGCTGGTAAGGCTTTTTTGCGCCCAAAGCCCGGTTTGTTTACGGGCTGTCAACCATTCTGACAGGCTGTTTTCCGCCATTTCTCTTTTTGTTCAAAAAACCCTTTGAAATTGCTGCGTTTTGGAGCAGCGGAGTTGGCACGCCCCTTGCTGCCCTTAAAAAGGGTGATTTTTTGCCTAAAAAAAGCAGAATGCAGAGGTTTTGAAAAATGGGCATCAAAGGCATTACATCAAGGGCGTTTTTTGACAAAAGGGATCATACCCTTTTGAAGATAGTCAACCAGGCCCTTGAAGAAAAATCCGCCGCAAGCGCTGTGCAGCAGAGTTTCTACCCTCATTTTCATCCAAGGGGCATAAAGGAGCTGGCAGAATCAAGGGGGTTAAGGGTGGCTTATGCAATGGCTCATCTTATCAACTCCCTTGAAGTGGGAAAAATGGATGAGCGCCTTGGCTCCCTGCGCTCGCTTTTTCATGAGGTTTTGAGCATCGGCATGGGGCCTCTGCCCAAGAATACCGCAAGGGTTCTGTTGCAGATAATGAAGGATCTGGTAAGGGCGCGGGGGGATTATGAGCGCCAGTTGAGGCTTGCCCACGATTTCCGCGTTGTGGCGTTCGGCAAGCCACGGGTGGTCAGAAGGCACTTGAAAGACATGCATTTATTGGAAATGCCGGAATCCTGGAACCAGCTTGCCTTTGATGACCATGTTCATGATGCCTACACAAAGGGAAGGAAATCATCCACCCATCTTATAATGGATGCCTGGATAAAGGGCATAAGAAGGTTAAGGGTGGTCTATTACAACTTTGTGGAGCCAAAGGTTGCGGCCGAGCTTCTTGAGGCCGCCCGTATTGTTGGCATGGATGTAAGAATAGGGGTCGAGTTTTCCGCCCTTTTCCGCGACCGCTATGTGAATCTCATCTGGACACCGCGGGGCTTTGCCGACTCACAGGCCTTTTTGTGCTTTCTTGCTGAAGACAATGTTGCCAGGTTCATGCAGGAGGGCCGCAAGGTTTCAGCCTATCAGCAGCAATTTGTGCTTAAAGTCTTTGGGCGATTCAACGAGCATCACCGTGTGGAGATAAACAGGGAGCTGGGCATTTGCCTTGAACCCCTGGACAGGGCTTCCTTCATGCGCTTTGTGGGCGAGGGCCAGATGTCTGTTCTTCACCTTGGGGCCTTTATCCATAAATCAATATTTATGCTCATGCAGGAAAAACTGGCGCAACTGAAACAGGCCTACGGGCAGGCTGACGAAAAAGAAAAAAAAGAAATCGCTGACATGGTGGAGACCATGAATGCCTTCACAAAAACCGCCATTGTGGAGAGATTTCTTGAGCCTTCGGCAAATCCTGATATCCCCAATCCGGAAAGGCCTCAACCGGGCCAAGGCATTCCGGAAATGCTAAAGCTCACGCCACGGGATATCATTGGGCGGCTTACATCCCTGCATACCGGGCATCGGATAACCCTTAACCTGTGCGGCCTTGCAGAAGAGGATGTGCTGGAGCTGCTCTACCAGTGCGAGGGCGCAATCACCCGCCTGGAAATATTGAACATAAAGGAATGGATGGGCGGAAAAAGCGGCCCCATAGCCAG